>JADFRO010000348.1 GCA_022561255.1 Planctomycetota bacterium
GCGAACATGAGGACACGCTCGCCCGGACCGAAGAGGGCTCGCAGATCCCCGGCGATCACCTTATCGACGTAGGGCTGTATCGCGTCGTACGTTTGGATTGGCACGCGCCGGGTGAAGTCCGCATACGTGTGGATTGTGTCAAATCCATGTTCCCGGCCAAACGTGCTGTCGGCGTTGCGCGCGAGTTTGTCCTTCAACACGCGCTGCTGAGTGGATGCGGCCGTGCGAGCGGCGCTCATGAAACGGTGGAGATGTCGGCGCGCACTCACTTTCGCCGTGGCGGAAAGAATCCGGTCGATCATGGAAGTGCTAGCCATCTTGCTTCTTCGCCGTCGCGCTTAGGTTTTCGTTCGCCTTCCGATCTTGACCCGGCGCCGTGGACGCGATCGCGTACCGGAATGCTCTGTTTCCGCGTGAACGACCTCTCGCGTTCGCGCGGGCTAAACCCCGCGGCTCGGGAAACGTCAAGCCGTCCAAATGTATAGCGCGTGTTCGGTTTGGCAAGCGCATCCGGCACGGTGGTTGACGACGTCAAGCAGAGGGGCGAGGATGGATCGGCGACGTCAGCCGCACGGCTCCGACCTGCGAGCGGGAGTTGTTCATGCCAACGATTCACTGCAAATGTGGTGCCGCGTATCGTTTCCCGGAGTCGGCGGTGGGAAGGCGTGCCCGGTGCAAGAAGTGTGGCAGCGAGTTTCGTCTCGAAGAGGACGACATCGGTACGATTCCAATCGCGAATGACTTGGAGCCGGCGCCTGTCGCTCCCCCGCCGGCAATACCCAGCGGACACGTGATCATCGAGACGGAGGAAGTGTCCGAACCGCTTGTTGATCGTACACTACCTTCGCATGGATATGGGCAGAGTATTTTGTGGACGATATTGTTTCCCGCTTCGGTGCGCAACCTCGTTACCTATGTTGTGGTCGTCTTGATGATCGGTATCGGCGGAGGGCTTCCGCTCATCGGATGGATCGTCGGATTTCTCATCGCGCTCTGGTACGCGGCCTTTCGCTTTTCGGTTGTCGAGTCGGCGGCAGGTGGTGAGGAGGACATTCCCTCCGGGGCGTTTTCTACGGATGTTGTCGAAGGCCTTCTGTTTCCGATGTTGCGATGGATGGGAAGCATGGTTGTCGTGATGGCGCCTGCCGTCGTCTACGTGCTCATACGATCGCGTACGCAGCGAGATTTTGCGGGCGACGTGAGCTTGATACTGCTCTCCGGCCCCGCCGGGCTCCCAGAGATCTTCAAGTTGGATCCAACCTTGTTCGTACTTGTGTGTGGGGGGCTCATCGTTTGGCCGATCGTTATTCTTTGCGTTGCCCTGGGCGGGTTCGCATCGCTGATTCGGTGCGATCTGATTCTACGCACGCTCGTCCGCTCTGCTCCGGCGTATTTGGTTACGATACTCATTGTCGCGGCCGCAACAGCGGCCGAAGTGGCGGTCACTGCGACCGTCAATGCGTTGCTCATCGCCGGCGGTCCGCGATCGGCGGGAGGATTCATCCAGTCCATGTTCGGGATGCGTCTCGTCGCCACCGCCGCGACCGTCTATCTTGACATCGTGATGTGTCGCGCCATCGGGTTGTACTACCACCACTTCAAGCACAAGTTCGCGTGGAATTGGGGTTAATGTTGCGTCACACGTTGTTCGATGGGATGGGGCCCAGCAGAGCCGCGACCGTGAGGGAGCGGACGATTGGGAATCGCCGGGGATCGCTCCCTCACGGAAGCTTTGCTCTCCGCAGGAGCGACTCGGATTTGCCGGTTCGTCCGCTCGGACCTGACCCGTCGGTTGCCTCGCTTCGCTACGTCGCCCGCGACAGTGGACTCTACTTGAGGAAGATTCCCGAAAGGATCAGCGCAAGACCCAGGCCGATTCCCAGAAAGGCGCCGCCGTAGTCGGGTTTGCGTTTCAGATGGGGAAGTGCCCAGGAGGGCAGGCGCTTGACGCGCTGAATGTTGATCGCCATGAGAAAAGAAATCGCTCCGCAGATGATGGCGACTGTGCGGAAGAAGTAGCCGCCGGATCCTCCGTCTTTCATGAACAATTCGAGCAGTCGCACGACGATACCGACCGCGGCAATCTTCCACGCGTGCGGTACCCACCACAGGTATTCTTCGGTTTCGCCGATCTGTTGTTTTACGTAGCGTAGTTCTCGCTCCCACTCACCGTAGACGAAGGGCTGTCCGCATTCCGGACAACGTCGCGGCCCCGGCGTTGTCCCGCCGCGCATGTCGTATCCGCACGTTAAGCAAACGGGGTGAAAGGCGTCCACCTCTTTTTTCTTGATGTCCTCAGGGCGCTTGACGGGTTCGCCGTAGCTGAAGTCGTCCATGATCGTGTGCGCCTGTGGTCGGTGAGACCGGTTGTACGAGTACTGCGTTTGCGACGTCCGCAACTACGTCGGACCCTCGACGGTCGCGGAGGGTTGCTCGGTCGGCCTGGGAGGAATCACGACACGCTCTGGTGCGAGTAGCTCTACAACCTGATCGAACGGCGTGAGATATTCCGCTGAATCACGGGCTGTGTCCAGTGCGTCGAAACTCCACGCTGCGGAATCAGCAAACGGACCGATCTGACGGCGGACGAGCGACGTTAGGCAACCGCCGGTACCGAGTCGCCGGCCGAGATCGCGTATCAGCGCTCGCACGTAAGTGCCGCGTCCGCAGCAGATTTCAAAGTCGACGTTGGGCCAATCGTAGGCGTGAAGGTGACACCAATCAATCCGTATCGGGCGAGGTCTGAGATTGAGCGGTTTCTCCGACGCCTTCCGCTTGTACGCGGGCCGCCCGGCTACCTTTACCGCACTGATGGCGGGCGGAATCTGCTGCGTAACACCCTCGAACGCGGCGCAGGCGGCTACGACGTCGTCGCGATTGGGTATGTCCTCAACGTGAACGTCAATGAGTGGTCGATCGGAATCGAAACTTTCGCTTGTGACGTCGAGCCGAGCCGTCGTGCGGTAAACCTTTGGCTGATCCATGATGCTCTCGACGAGTTTCGTCGCGCGACCCATGCACAGCACCAAAACACCGGAGGCCCCGGGATCGAGTGTTCCGGCGTGACCGGACTTGCGTTGACCGGTGATGGAGCGAACGCGGTAGAGCGCTTTTGCGGAGGAGATGCCGACCGGTTTGTTGAAATTGATAATGCCGTCCACGTCGGGCCTCTACTTTCTTGACGGCGGCGCGGTGTCGGCGGGTACGAGGATCGCGGTGATTTTTCGATCCGAGTTCGGGAGGCGG
>JADFRO010000349.1 GCA_022561255.1 Planctomycetota bacterium
GCGGCGGCTTGTTTCACCAAACCGATGGCCCGCACAAACCGACGCCCGAAGCGGTAGCCGCTAATCGGAAAATTTTCGACGGCACGCTGGGTCTGCGCACCCCAATACGCCCAAGCGGGAACGACCATCTCTCCCATGCTGTCTTTTTCGATGCGCGTTTCGTCAGCCATCGTCTCACTCCTTTGAGAAGGTTCCGAACCGAATCTGGTGAACCAACACGCCGACGCCATCGTACCGCGCTAAAAGGAGGCGGGGTAGGGAGTGCCGCCAGGCCGCTGTGATATCGACCCTCTCGACCACCAGTGCTGTCGGACTGTGGATCGGACGATAGAATGCCCAAGTCTACGGATAGGTTCGCATGGATATGATCGTCGCCGACAGCTTGGTCAAAACTTTTCCAACGCCCGACGGGTCTGTGAAAACTGCCGTGGACCACCTAAGTTTCAAGGTGGCTGAGGGGACGATCTACGGGCTTCTCGGACCCAACGGAGCGGGTAAAACCACCACGCTGCGGATGTTGAGCGGACTGATGGCGCCAACCGCCGGCTCCGCCGTCCTCGCCGGCCACGACGTCGCAGAGGATCCTTCCGCAGTCAAACGGGTGCTCGGATTCCTGACGGCCAACACGGGCCTGTACCAAAGACTCACAGCCAAGGAGGTGCTTGTTTATTTCGCTCAGCTACATGGGATGGAGGCGGCGGAGGCCGCGGCGCGTGCGGAGCATTTGATCGATTGGCTCGGCATCGGAAGTTTTTGCCGTATCCGGTGTGGAGCGATGTCGACCGGGCAGAAGCAACGCGTCAACATCGCCCGCGCCTTAATCGCCGATCCACCCATTCTCATTATGGACGAGCCGACACTTGGCCTGGACGTCTTGAGCAACCGCATCATCCTGGAGTTCATCCGCCGCGAACGTGACGAGGGCAAGACGATCATCCTTTCGACGCATTACCTCGACGAGGCTGAGACTCTTTGCGACTTCATCGGGTTGATGCACGACGGGCGGCTCGTTGCGGAGGGAGATTTGCCGACGTTGCGAAATGCTTCCGGCGAAGAGCGCCTTAGCAACATATTCTTGAAGACCATCCACGCCGAGACTTCTGATGAGGTGTGGAGCCGATGAAGTCCCGCCATCGAATTCGCACCATTTATTGCAAGGAGTTGGTGGACATTATGCGCGATCGGCGCACGCTGATTGCGATGATCGTCGTGCCGATCGTCCTCTATCCGCTGCTGATGCTCGGCTCCGTACAGGCCGTAAGCTTTCAGGGCGACCGTTTGAGCAAAGAAGCATTCGTCATCGGCGTGATCAGTGACCATGATCGCCTGCGACTCGCGAACATGATCAATAGCAACAACGAGGTTCTCACACGCGCCGTCGCGGTGGCCGGTCCCGAGTTCGAGGACTTGAACGACTATCTCCAGACGTTGGTCGACGCCCAAACGGTCGTGTATGAAACCCGCGCCGAGCTTGAAAACGCCCTTCGTGATCGGCGAGTCCAGGTGGGCGTCATTTTCGAGCGCGACGAGCTGGTCCGCGAAGCCCGGTACGATCAGCAGGTTACCGTAGAACTCCTCGCGGACCTGGAGGAGGTTCGCAGTCTTTACGCCAAGATGCGCATTGAGGACGTGCTCACGCGCGTGGGCGAGCGAATGGTCGAAGCGAGACTGGCTCGGGAGCATTTGCCCGCGGCATTCATTGACCCGTTTCCGATCGATGTCGTCGATCTGTCGTCACCGCCGTCCATCTTGGGGCAGGTGCTCCCGCTGATCTTGATTCTGATGACGATTACCGGAGCGATCTACCCGGCCATCGATTTAACTGCCGGCGAGCGGGAGCGCGGCACGTTGGAATCGTTGATGGCCTGCCCGGTCCCGGTAATCGATCTGGTCGTGGGTAAGTTTCTGGTTGTTACGACGATCGCCATTATGGGTGCGGCGCTAAACCTCGGTAGTGTCACCGCGACGGTTTATTTCGGCGGGTTCGACAAGATCATCGCAACGACGGGCGGCGGGATTCCCTGGGGCAAGATGGCCTTCATACTGGCGGCGCTGATTCCGTTCGCGGTGTTGATGTCGGCCATCATGATGGCCGTGTGCAGTTACGCACGCACGTTCAAAGAAGCGCAGAATTACGTCACGCCGGTGATTCTTGCGGTGCTCATTCCCGGCGGTATCGCCGCACTTCCCGCGACGCGACTCGAAGGCGTTATGCTTGTCATGCCGGTTGGCAATATGGTGCTGTTGTCTCGCGACGTTTTGCTTGGGGCGTCCATTCCACCGTGGAACGTGGCCATGGTACTCCTTTCGACGTCGCTCTATGCCGCGGCGGCGATCGCGATCGCGGCTGGTATTTTCGGAAGGGAGTCCGTCGTCTTTTCAGACGCCGGATCGCTACGGAGCATTTTCGCTCGCACGTACTTCTCGCGACGGCAGAATCCCCCGATCTCGACCGGGCTACTGTTTGTCGCTCTGCTGTTCCCGACGTGGTTCTTCGTCCAGTCGGCGCTCTCTCCGGAGGCGGATGAGGATGCGAGCGGGCTCTTGACCGCTACGGGCTGGCTTATGCCGACGCTGTTCGTGGCGCTGCCGATCGCTGTGATGCTCTATTGGAAGATCGGCGTCGCAACGGCGCTCTCTCTGCGCATGCCATCGCCGAGGTACCTCTTCGCCGGGCTGCTGATCGGCGTTTCCGCATGGGTGCCGGCGTATGAAGTTAACGTGTTGTTGCGATCACTCGTTGGGACACCGGAGGCGGTTTCAAATAGCTCCGCGATGCTTGCGGAGACGATCGGGGGGATGCGGCCGGGTGTTGCGTTCCTGCTGATCGCGGTCATCCCGGCCATCTGCGAAGAGTTCCTCTTCCGGGGTTTCCTGTTGGGTTCGCTCGGAACGGTGTCCAAGAAATGGGGAGCGATCTTCGCCTCCGCTGCGATCTTCGCGGTGTTCCACTTCTTCCTCTTCAAGTTCGCCGTCACGGCCATGATGGGCGTCGTCCTGGGCTACCTTTGTTGGGAGTCTCGATCGATCGTGCCGGCGATTCTTGCCCACGGATTGCACAACGCGATCGGCGTGCTGACAGTTGTTGCCCCGGACAAGATGGAATGGCTCATCGGAGCCGCCGATTCCGGCGCTGATATACAAGGGTCACACCTACCCGTTTCCGTTCTCGTCGTTGGGGGTGCTGTATTCGTGTGCGGACTGATCTGCGCGTCGCAGC
>JADFRO010000350.1 GCA_022561255.1 Planctomycetota bacterium
GATAAAGTGGCTCGCTTGCAACCACTGTGATCTTGCCATCCGCCCACGACATTACAAACGTCGCGGCGACCGTTAAGGACTCCCACGGTACAACCGAGCACGCGGAGTAATGGTCCGTCACCTACACGAGCAGCACCGCGACGCACTCCGCTCTGCCATCGCAGCCCCCGAGCCGCAGAGCGCGGAGGCGAAGCGATGACGATGTCTCAGACCGTCGTGACCCGGAGCGACAGATTCGAGACCCTTGGCGACCATGATTTGCAGGGTCTCTGGAAGTCCGTTGCTCGGTGTGTTGCTGACCTTCCAGCCGATCACTGGTGCGAGAACTACGGGTGCCGCGATCTTGCCCCAGTGCTGATCCGGTTAGACGAGACAGCCGCCCAGCGCGACGCCCTGCTGGAAACAGCAATCGACGTGCTTAACGTGTGTGAGGGTTCGTGGTCGAAGGCCAATGTCGCCGGGCAACTTGAACGGCTCCACCCGCGCCTTGCTCGCATGCGCGCCGCGATCACCCAGGCCGAGCCACACCAACCAGCGCGGCAGGCGGACGGCCCCCCTTCGTCCGCTTGTCGCGGAGAGGAGCCAGCATGACCACGACACGATTCGGACACGCGCTGATTCGCGAACGGTCCGGGCTAATCCCCGAGATTCGCCGGACTTCTTATCTACTCGTAAAAGATGACGAAATTGAGATCTGCGAGTTCTCGGACGGGACAGCCGTCGTGCTTGGCGGTAAGCACCGCCGATACGCATGGGGCGGCACGTTTGAGCGGTATTTCTTCCACGCCCCGTGGACGTGGCACCTATCTCGCGATTCCATGATCCGTCGAGCCATTCGGAAGGCGACAGCATGAGCCGCTACGCCGACATCCCGATCTTCGCCCTGTACCGGCCCGGTCTCTACGGCGTGTCCGTCAACGGAGGCCCGCTACGGTTCCGCACGAGCTACGTCCTGGCCGCGGCATGGGCAAAGGGTGCCCGGTCTGCCGAGCCGAGCGCCGACGTTTGCGTCGTGCAGCTGACAAAGCGGAAGGCAACCCGGCGATGACGACCACCACATCCGAGGGGTCAGCGTCGTGAGCACAGTCACGTGGCACGAACACATGGATACGCCGGGCCGGACGTGCCAGGCGTGTGACGAACCGGCGACCTACAACCGGGGCGTCGGCCGGAATCTCTGCACCCGCTGCTCAATCAAGATCCACCGCGGCCAGTTGACGATCGGCCAGATCGACGAACGGAGAAAAGAATGATGACACTGCCTGAAATCAAGCCTATCGAGACCCCGGAAGTTCTGACGATCCGCACGGAAAGCGAGGGCCTGGCCGAAATGGCCGAGTCGCTGGTCGTAAATCAAGCCACGATGGACGATGTCAGCGATCTGCTCGGATGGATTGCCGGTAACAAGAAGCGCCTGGAGGCGCAACGGGTTTCGCTCGTGAAGCCGCTCAACGATCACGTCAAGTTGATTAACGGGATGTTCAAGGAGTGGGTGGAACCCCTCTTTTCGGCCGACCGTACCGTGCGCGGGAAGGTGCTCGCCTACCAGCGGGAGCAGAGCCGCATCGCCGCTGAGGCCCGGGCTGCTGAGGACGAGCGCATCCGCATCGAGCAGGCCCGCATCGCGGAGGAGGCGGAAGCACAGGCCGCTGCCGAGCCGGACGCCCCGCCGTTGGCGCCCGCGCCGCCGCCGGTAGCCGCCCCGCTGCCCGTGGCTCCGACGAGGACGACGCGCTCCAGACTCGGGACCACGACCGTGAAGAAGGTGTGGCAGTACGAGATCACGGACCCCGAAGCCGTGCCACGGGAATACTGGTTCATCGATGAGAGGAAGATCGCGGGCGTGGTGCGTGCGGGAATCCGTTCGATCGATCCGCGAACCGGCAAGGATGTCTGGGCGAAGCCAGCCACGAAGGCGGCGGAAGTCGAACTGCTGATCGCCCGCTCTGATGTGGTCGTTTTTGCTACGGAGTACGAAGTCTTCGCCGTAGACGCCGCTACTGGAGAAAGGCGCTGGTCGCACGGAAAGTACCCAAGACATCTGAAAGACCCCGCTGCCGATTGGGAGGACGGCGGCGCGCTGCGGTCGCACGCGCTCTACGGTGATCGTCTCGTGAGCGGGCGCGACACCGGCGAGCTCCGGTGTATCGCCCTGGATACCGGCCGCGTGGTTTGGTCGAAAACGTATCGTCCGATCGCTGCGGGACCGATCCGCCTGGTCGATCCGTGGGTTGTGTACCACGCGATCCAGGGCGGACGTATTGTCTTGGCCGTAGTGGACGCGGCCGAAGGTGAGTGGCTTGGATCGATCGCGACGCAGCAGGAGCGGGCCCTTGAAGATCTGTTCGTAACGCTCGACGGTCAAATTGTTCTGGTCACTTCGCAAACGATCTCTTCCTACGACACGAGCACACTTTCGCTGCGCTGGAACGTTCCGCTCAGTGGGACGGTCAGACAGCCGTCGCTCTTGATCGACTTGGAAGCGATTTATTTTTCCGACAACGGATCGGAGATCGAAAAGCTTCACCTCGAAGATGGTCGTCGATTGTGGCGGTCCCAGCGGCTCGTGTCGCGCAGCGGAGACGAGCTGCTGGTCGGGCGCCAGGACAATAGTCTGATCGTCAGCACGTCGTCATCCGTTACCGCCGTCGATGCGGATACCGGGCTGACGTTGTGGCGCGGTACCGCTCCGGATCGGCCGCGTTTCGTTGGGCGCTTTCTGACGAAGGCGTACGTTGTTGCCATCGACGCGAACGGGGAGATGCACGACGGTCAGAGCGTGGCTTACTTCTACGATCATCGCAACGCCAGCGGGTTGATTCCTCGCGTCGGCGGAGCGTTGAAGCTCGGGCAGTTCGAGCATATTCAAGCTGTGCTGGTCGTCGACGGCGCACTGCTGCTCCAGAGCGGTTCGACGATTCACGTTTACACAAACGAGCAAAGCGGCCCGTAGAAGAAGTTTCGCAGCCCGCGGAACACCAGCTTCCTGAGCCGCAGGCTTCAGCCTGCGCGATGTTTCGATTGTCCGTCTATGGAGTCTAAAGTCGTTGGCACCGCGGACAAAAGAAGGTGGATCGTCCGCCCGCGATGATCCGCTCGATCGGCGTTCGACAGTTCTTGCACGGCTGACCTGCACGCTGATACACGCGGTGATGTTTTTGGAACTCGCCGGCCTCGCCGTCGGCGGTTCGATAGTCCATAAGCGTTG
>JADFRO010000351.1 GCA_022561255.1 Planctomycetota bacterium
GTACGTGTTTAGCGTGTAGCGGCCGCCCCCTGCGGCGGCCGTAGAAGTTCGGCAGTGCTTCGCATGTCCACGTCCGCCGCGGGGGGCGGACGCTACCGTGCGTTTGCGGCAAAACCGCTAAACACGTTACCCTCCAGAGGAGGTGGCCCACCCAGACAGGACACGCTGCCTATACAAGAGGTGGGCCAACTAGCCGTCCGCTTGCCACCGCTCACCAATTGCCGGATCGTGCGCTCACGCCGCGCGTCCCGAGTTCGCCATTCACGATGTCGCCGACTCTAACGCGGAAGAACGGCCGCTCCGTCGCGTTGACATCGACTACGCTACCCACCCGACACGGTCGCGGGATCCATGAGCGCCAAGCCCTTGACGAATAGGACAACATTGAAGAACGACTCCGCCGCAGTGACCGTCTTGCCCGTCGCGAGGGGCCGAGCGTTCACGCGCGGATTGGTTTGGACGGTTCCGGCGGTGCTGATCGCCGGTACGATTTTTCTGGTCGCCAGGCCGCTGAACTTCTCACCCACGGGCACCTCGAACCGCATTGTCGACTATAGCATAGCGCTTGCGTTGATTCCGTTCGCGATTGTCGGCATCGCTATGGCGATCAAGGCGACGTCGTCGCTTGCCCTCGCGTTTTGGCCTGTGCGCCTCGGCGTCTTCTTGACCGAGCATGGTGTGCGGATGAGGTTGGGACCGCTCGGCGTGAAGTCGTTCGATGCCGCTCGGATAAATGTCCGCTACCCGTTCGAGTTGATCGATGAGGACGACAACGGCGGGTTCGAGGCGTTTCTGCCGGAGGAGGAGCAGATGGCGGAATTTCTACCTCGCATGCTGCATCCCGACGCGAGCGAACCGATCAACCGTTTGATCCTAAAGTTCTCGATGGGCACCGAGGCGGAGGTAGCCGCGGCGTTTGGTCCGATGATTCAGCAATGGCGATCGAATCAAGAGGCGAAACGAGCGTAGCGCCTTAAGGAGAGGGTCCGCGATACTGTGCCGACAACTCGAAAGCAGATCGTATTCTTCGTGCTCGGCGGATTTTTTCTGACCAACGCGATCCTCGCGGAGCTTACCGGCGGCAAGATCATTGTCATGCCCGCGTTCGGTCTGTTCGGCTTCGACAAGATCCCTCTGTCAATCGGTGTGCTTCCCTGGCCCGTCGTGTTCATTATCACCGACCTGGTCAACGAATACTTCGGGAAAAATGGCGTTCGCAAACTTACGTTCCTGGCTGTCGGCATGATCGCGTTTACATTCGGCGTATTGTACGTGACGCTGCAAGTTCCAACCTGGGAGCGGTCGCCCGTCACGCATGAGCAGTTCAAGGCCGTGTTCGGTCAGTCGATGTGGATCATCGTCGGCTCGATCACGGCGTTTCTGGTCTCTCAGCTCGTAGACGTGCTCGTATTCGTGGCTATCAAGAAACGCACCGGGAAGCGGATGCTGTGGTTGCGCGCGACCGGCAGCACGGCTGTCAGCCAACTCATCGACACGTTCATCGTGCAGTTCATCGGTTTCGTTGTCCCAGGCAACCTCTTGCTCAATGACTTTTTGCAAGTTTGCACGGGAAGTTATCTCTATAAGCTGCTGATCGCCGTGTTGATTACGCCGATCATCTATTTGGCCCATGGTCTGATCGACCGATACTTAGCGGGTGACGAGACGTCTTCGGACGAGCCGCCCGAAGCGCGGTCGACGGATCGAGCCATCAAGGGAACCGTAGCGTGACGCCGACAGAATCAACTACGCACCAAGCGGCTGATTCCACCGCGCCGAAGCCCGATGCCGCTCGCGTGTCCGCATGGCGCCTGCATCGCCGGGTGTACGACTGGGTGTTGCACTGGGCCGACACGCCCTACGGAGCGATTGCGCTGTTCCTGCTGGCGCTGGCGGAATCGAGCTTCTTCCCCGTGCCGCCGGACGTCCTTCTGATTGCACTCGTCCTGGGCGCACGATCGCGCTGGTGGCGCCTGGCTCTTATATGCACCGCTGGAAGCGTTGTCGGCGGCGTATTCGGCCATGCGATCGGGGCGGTGTTGATGGATGCGGTCGGCACCCGAATCATTCAGTTTTATCAGGCCGAGGCGCATTTTGAACACGTCAAGGAGCTCTACGCCACGTACGACTATTGGATCGTCTTTGTGGCTGCGTTTACGCCGATTCCCTACAAAGTGTTTACGATCACGTCCGGGGTGATGGAAATGAACCTCGTCGGGTTCGTGGCGGTCTCGGCCGTGGGGCGCGGAGCACGGTTTTTCATCGTTGCCTACCTCCTGTATCTTTTCGGCCAGCCGATGAAACGCTTCATCGATCGATACTTCGATTGGCTCTCGATAGCCCTGCTGATCCTGATCGTCGCCGGATTCGCAATCCTAAGCTACTTCTGACCCTCCAACCTTGAGCGGGATCACCCAGGGTGCCGATAAACGGTGGACCGCCCACTGCGTGGCGTCATTCCTTAGCCAGTCGTGTTAACGGAGTCTACAGTTGACGTCGACGCTTGCCCTGCCCGTTGTCGAATCCGGCACGGATCGCCTTACAGCCATCCTGGCCGAGCGCCCGCTTTACATCGGCGTGGAGACGACCAACATCTGCAACGCGCGCTGCGTGTTCTGTGCCTATCCAAAGATGCGTCGGGCGAAGGAAGTCATGAGCCCGGAGTTGTTTCGCAAAATCGTCTCGGATTACGTGGAGATGGGTGGCGGAGCGATTGGTCTCACACCCATCGTGGGTGATGTACTGATCGACCCGCATCTGCTCGATCGGCTGCGACTCCTGAGGGAAACTGAGGAAATCACGAACGTCAGTTTCACGACAAACGCCATCGCCTGGGATCGATACGATGAATCTCAGCAGCGGTCCATTCTGCAAAGTACACACACGATCTGCATCAGCATTGGCGGGCTCGACGAAACCTCCTACGCCGAGATGTTCGCCGTCGACCGGTTCGCCAAGGTTCGACGCGCGATCGACGACATGTGTCGGATCAAGTCGCGCGACGGTCTGCCCGTCGAGCTTCACCTTCTCTTTCGCGTGAATCAGCCGTTCGACGAACTGATGAGCGACCCCCGGATGGAAGCCATGCGACGTGCGGAGATCACCAGCATTACCTCGAACAATACATTCGGAAAATGGGGTGGTGTGATCGAACCGACAGATCTTCCCGA
>JADFRO010000029.1 GCA_022561255.1 Planctomycetota bacterium
GCCGGGTTGCTTTACCGTAAGTGCAAACGCGACCCGCTCGGTCGTGTCGGCCAAGAGTTGGGAGGAAAGATCACCGGTGCCAAGATCCTCGCGCTTGGCGAGGGCGATCAGCTCAGCGATGTCCTGTTTCTCGGCGATGCTCATGTAGTGATTGTCGAGCGCGTACGCAGCCGTTGCAAGCGGCGGCGTCGGTCAGCGCACAGGCCGCGATTGACGCCGTAGGTGAGCGCGGAGGGCGGCGCGGCGGCGACCTTGCGCCTTAACGCGCGTTCGGCGGTGGTCGCCCTGTTTCTTCGGCGGAGTGTCGGGTACGAACTGGCTTCGACATTGGCGACAGTAGCGTGGCAGCAGACGCTCCAATGATTGCAAGACCACCGGGAATCCGCAGTGCGGGCATTGGGTATAGGCTGCTGACACTGACTTCCCCCCCCAGGACTTCGCCGACGTTTCTCGCCGACGGACGGTTCCCCATGTTTTCCGGTGTGCCGCCCTCGTTAGGCGGAAACGCAGGCTGTACGCGACCGACTGTCGTCCTGGCACGCTCCCCACACATCGCTCGATGCGTGGGACTGAGCAGAGCCACGACCGTTAGGGAGCGTTCCCAAACTGCGTGGTGATCTCCGATCGCCCGCTCCCTCACGGTCGCGGCTCGGAACACCCCTCAATAGAATGCGTGATTGACCCCTAGCTTCCAGCTCGCAGCGCCTTGAGTCTGCGCTGCGTTCCACTGTGGACCCCCACGGTGGTCCCCTTGTGAACCCCTCGAATTTTGGCGTGCTGCGGCGCGAGCACAATGGTCAACGGCCGGAGAACAAACCCATCCCGCAAACCGACGATTTCGCTCAGCAGGAGCGCGCCGTCTTGTGTACCGATCGGCATGATGTCGGGCGAGAGCGGCGCCTCGATAAACTCCTGATCTTCCAGGAACGCGTCAGCGGCCGATTGGTCGTCCATGATGTCCAGATCGTCTGACGTGTGGTTGAGGCCGAGCAGATGTCCCGCCTCGTGTGTAGCGATGTTGGCGATAGCGATGGCCATCTTGCGGGCTGTAGGTACAAAAGTGAAAAGGCCATTCGGCGCGAAGGATTCCGTGAAGACCACGGCGTCATCACAAAAATCGACGTTGTAAAGGTCGATTCCTTGGGGCGCGATACCGAAGGCCGAGTCGCTGAACCCGCCGAACAGGATGGTGGAGACCGTGACGCTACCCGACAGCGGCGGGTCGTCGGTCGTCACGATGGTGACGTTGAACCGCTGGAAGTTCTGCTCCATCGTGCTGCGGATGCCCTCTTTGATGGTCTCAGATTGTCCGGCGTATACGGGTGAGATGCGCTCCACGTCGAAGGGCTCGACGACGGACAGCGTACCGTCGGGCGCTGTGATCTCGCCACCGTCGAAGTCGAGAAGGAGAATTTGTTCGGCCGGTCCCGGTACGATGGAACCTGGCGTTACCTGCACGTCGATCGCGTAGGTTCCCGAGAACCCTCCGGTCGCGGCGAAGGCGGAAGCGGTCACGACCAGGTAATAGCTGTTGCCATCGTGCCGCGCGATCCAGTCAATGTAGGAATCCAAGTCGAGGTCGGGAAAGCTGCTTCGGTCGTCGTTCTCGGCGACCAGGCGCTGCTCCGTATCGAACAGGGCGATGGAGACGTCGAGCTGCGAGCGAGGGGTGTCGGCGTCGACGATCACGCGATCTCCAACGTTGAGCCGGCCGATCAGGAAGACGTCGAGGTCGAGTGAACTGCCAAAAGAATCAACCGTCCCTTGCAAACGCGCGACGCCCTCTGCGTCGAACACAGCCACAACGGGTTGGAAAAAGGCCCCGTTCGGTTCGCCGGAAGTCTTACCCAGAGTGCTCGTCACCGAAGGGTCTCGGTTGCCGTCGATGACGTCCTCGACCACGAGAAACGGCACGGTGTCGGTGCAGCCGATCACTCCGCAGAGTAACAGGGCGGCTGTCACGTAAGTGCGCTCAGCGCGTTGGCCAAAGTGTCGGCTCGTGTTTTCGGTTGGCCTTCGCATCCTATTCACATCGGTACCCCTTTGTCTTTGGCGCTGATTGTTGCACACGTGGCACAGTGCCCCGCTTGTGTGCCGCGTCCGCTCCCACGCTGCACGTGGATCATCGCGCGGGCTGAAGCCCGCGGCTCAGGGTTGTTGTCGAACGCTCGCGACGGCCCCGGTTGTCTCGCCTTCGAATCCGCGTCATCGTATCTATCGGGACGATGTCCGATCAAGTGCAAGCACGTTTTCGATGTCGCTGCCGCGGTTTCTGGTGACTCTTACTCACCCTTTCCGTGCGTGAGGCCGCAACTGCCGAAGACTCGCGAGGATCGTGCCGACGGGCCACCGCCGTCGCCTCCGAAGCGTTGGGTCTTGGCGAACCGGATTGCACGTGCTCGAAGGATATCGTCGAGGTCACCGCCGACGGCGTCGAGAAGCATCTGAACGGAATCCTGATTGCCCACCGGAAAGACGGCTTGATAAATCGGCGCGTCCTCGAAGTTTTGGTCTCGCATCAGTTGCCTCAGACTGGCTGTGACGTCCATGAGATCCTCCGGGTCGTCCGTGTGGACCAGCCCAAGAAGGTGTCCAATTTCGTGGCTGGCGACGTTGGCAATCGCCTGAGCCATTTCAGATACACT
This sequence comes from Planctomycetota bacterium, assembly GCA_022561255.1. Lineage (GTDB taxonomy): Bacteria > Planctomycetota > Phycisphaerae > UBA1845 > UBA1845 > JAJRUK01. The sequence goes on from JADFRO010000029.1 coordinate 2,646, forward strand.
CGGATTCAGTTGCATGAAGGCCTCGAACGTGTCCGTAAACACCATCGCTTCCTGCCCTTCGGTGGCGTTGTATTCGTCCACGCCCTCTGCCACGCCGAGCAGCGCGCTATCGAAGACACCGAAATAGATCCGGCTCATCGTCGCGGTCGAGCGTGTACCCTCGGTCGTTGACAGGATGGTCACGTCGAATCCAGCGAAGTCGTGGCGAACGCGGTCGATGATATGGGCCACCATCGTTTCGGTCATCCCCAAGTAATCGTCGGAGATGTCGGCGGCGTCGAAAGAGGGTACGTCAATCGTGGGTCTTGATCCGACCTTCACGTTGCGTGCCCCACCGAAGTCCAGCAGAATCACGTCGGGATTGGGTTCGGGAATGGGGGGCTGGAACTGAATCGAAGCGCCCAGCAGGTAGGCGCCTTCTGAGCTAAACCCGGGCGTCGAGGTGATCGCCACCAGGCACGCCTCGGAGGCGCGGCGGATCGTGACGTCGATGAACGGTCCGTGTGCTCCGAGATAGACGTTGCGGTGGTCGTTGACCAGCAGCGTTGACCCGAGATCGTCGAACAGGGCAATGGCGCCGTTGAGCGTAGCGTCTGCAGTTACGGAGACAAGCACGCGATCACCGGGCACGACAGGGCCCAGATCGTACACGTCAACGTCACCTGCGCCGCTGATTCGGCCGCTGATCACCTGGGGATCGAAGGATCGCTCGACGGGCTCGGCCAACTCCAGCAGATTGTTGGAGTCCGTCTCGAAGAAGGTGGGAACCGTGCCTTGCCCGAGCGAGATGAGGTTGAGGAGCGAGACGGTCGTGCCGGCCTCTCCGCCCCAAAAACCGCCCCCGCATCCGGCGATGGGAATCCACAACAATACTGCCCCCAGGCGCAGAGCCTGGGTAACGGCGTTTTGACGGACGAACACAGCCTCTCCCCCAATGGAATGGACCACTTTCCCCATGCGGCGCGCTGCGCCGATGGTGATCCCCTGGGATGCACCCGATGCGACCGGCCAAGTCGTCCTTCTTGAGGCCTGGTTGATTCCCAGCCTCGGACGACCGTCACCTGCCGCAACCCCTGTGCTTCGTCCCCTCCAAGAGTGAATCTACGATACGTTTGTGCTGCCGGCCTGGTGTTAAACTGGACGACGTGTCGGTTGATTGGGGGGCGTTCTTTTCGGACTTACGCCTCCCCCCCCCGGGTGGGTGAGGCATGGACAGGGCATGGGGGTCGTGCGATACTTCGCGCGACGTGAGGGCGACGGCGGACAGGCGTGGCAGCCGTCGAACGTTTTTCCGGAAGACATGCGCGAGCGATTGTTATGAGCATTCTCGTCGACCGCGAAACCGGCGTGATTTGTCAGGGGATCACCGGCAAGGCCGGCGCCTTTCATACGGCCGGCTGTCTCGAGTATGGGACGAAAATGCTCGGCGGTGTCTCGCCAGGTAAGGGCGGAACCAAGTCCGAACACGGTCTGCCCGTCTTCAACACCTGCCACGACGCCGTCGCTGCGACGGGGGCGGACGTTTCGATGATCTTCGTCCCGGCTGCCTTCGCTGCGGATGCGGCGATGGAGGCGGCGGACGCGGGTTGCTCACTCGTTGTGTTGATTACCGAGGGCGTGCCCACGCTGGACATGGTGCGCGTGCGCGAATACCTCGACCAAAAGCACACCTACCTGATCGGACCCAACTGCCCCGGAATCATCACCCCCGGTGAATGCAAGGTCGGCATCATGCCGGGTTACATCCATAAGGCGTGGGAACCCGGGTGCAAGAGCGTGGGGATCATCTCACGAAGCGGAACGCTTACGTACGAGGCGGTGTGGCAGTGCTCGGCGCACGGGCTCGCACAATCGACCTGCGTCGGAATCGGCGGTGATCCCGTCAAGGGTCTGAATTTCATCGAGCTGCTCGAGATGTTCCAAAAGGATGAAAAGACCGACGCGATTGTGATGATCGGCGAGATCGGCGGCACGGACGAGGAGGACGCAGCCAAGTTCATCGAGCGCAACGTGACCAAGCCGGTCGTCGCGTTCATCGCCGGACAGACCGCGCCTCCGGGCAAGCGCATGGGTCACGCCGGGGCGATCATCAGCGGCGGAGAGGGGACGGCCGGTTCCAAGATCGTCGCGCTCAAGGAAGCCGGTGTCGTGGTGACTGACTCTCCCGCGACAATCGGTGAGGCGGTCGCCGCCCTCCTTTAACGCAACGCCACAGCTTTCATCGAGTCTCATGAACTACTGGCTCTTGAAGTCCGATCCCGACACGTATAGCTACAACGACCTGGAACGCGAGAAACGCACGGTTTGGGACGGTGTGCGCAACAATCAGGCGCTGGGGTTTCTTCGTCGGATGCACAAAGGCGATCTCGCGCTGATCTATCACAGCGGGAAGGATAGGCACATCGCGGGTTTGGCTGAAATTGTCAGCGGACCTTACCCCGACCCGGAGGACGACGACGAAAAGCTGGTCGTCGTGGACATCCGCGCGAAACGCCGCGTTCAGCAGCCCGTGACCCTCGCGCAGATCAAGGCTGACCCAGTTTTCGCCGACTTTCATCTCGTGCGCATGTCGCGGTTGTCGGTTATGCCGGTCTCTGCGGCGCTGTGGAAAAAGCTTACGAAGCTGTGCAGCCTGTAGCGGTACTTTCCGGCGTCTTCTGTTCTCCTCGTACCGTGCGCTACCAGGTCGTGTTTCGTGAGTCCTGCGACTATGCTTCTCACTCGAGCCGCGGGCTTCAGCCCGCGCGGCATCACGAACCGCTGTCAACGTGGTCTGCCTTCGCGAGTTCGCGCAAGCTCAAACATGCGGCTCGGGTAGTTGTGAAAATTGTGAAGCGCCGTACGAAGGGTTGATTGGAATGGTTGACGCCGATCATGCAGCGAGCGGGGGCAGCGCGGAGGATACGTCCGCAACGTCGGTGTCCCAGGTCGTCGATCAGCCCCTTGATGTAGGCGTTCCGTTGGCACGTCCCGTCGGCTCGGTCGCGCCCGGCGCTGCGCCCATCCCGCACGACGAAATGCGCCTCCCGTCGTTGCGCCCGGGCTCTGCCTGGTTCGACATCGGCTGCGTCATCTTTCTCCTGGTCGCCTACGAGTTCGTCACGGCCAACGCTCTTGGGCTTCTGGTCGCGCGGATCGCCGGCGGCACGTGGTTCGTGGAGGAGTCGATAGAGCCCCAGTGGCAGAAACTGATGCTCGTACCGATGCTTGCGGTTCGAGCGGTTGGAACGTTCGTCATCATCGCATGGGTGCTGAAACGCCGCGGCCAGTCGTTCCGGTCCGTCGGCGTTACCGCGCGCCGATGGTTGTCCAGTATTCCGCTGGGCATCGCGGCGTCAGCCGCCGCCGGCGGACTGATCGTCTTGACCATGCTCTCGTTGTTCTACCTTTGGCCGGACCTCGCCAAGAATATGAACGACAACAAAGAGCTGATCATGTCGACCGTACCGCATCTCACGTTGGTGCAATTCGCGTTGCTGGCGATCGTGATCGGCGTTTATGAGGAGTTTCTTTTTCGGGGATTCTTGATGACCCGTTTGCGCCGGGCGACCGGATCGTGGACCCTAGCTGTGGTCCTCAGCACGGTAGTCTTCACCGCGTTGCACGCGTTCGGACAGACAACGGTGGCGCTTGTTCCGGTGACGATTCTCTCGTTGGTTTTTAGTTTCCTGACGATCTGGCGGCGATCCATTATCCCGGCCATCGTTGCGCATGCGATGTACGACGCCTCGGTTTTCAGCTACCTATCCTCCGTGGCTGGCGAAACATGGCACTAAACGGCCAGGGCCACTGGCGATTTCGACGCTTTTTTCCGGATGGATCAAGGTTTACAGGGGGGCGACGGGCCGCTATAGTCGTTCATCGGCGGACCGACGGAGACGACAGACAGTCACCCCATGCAGCGACATCCTGATCTACCCCAAGCCTTCGCCGATCTTGGCGTTGAAGTTCGCTTCCTCAAAGCTCTTCACAAGATGCAGTTCGTCGAGCCGAGCGATATCCAGCGACACATGATCCCGCCTGCGCTTGAGGGTCAAGACATCATCGGTCAAGCCCGCACGGGGACCGGGAAGACGGCTGCGTTTTCGATTCCCGTGTTGCAGAATCTGGACCCGTCGGGACGGCTTCAGGCGATCTGTCTGGTGCCCACGCGTGAGCTCGCCGTTCAGGTTACCGCTGAGGTCGCTCGAATCGCCGAGTTCGCCGACCTTCACGTTGTCGCGGTCTACGGTGGGCAGAAGGTGGCGACGCAACTTCACCTGCTGGGGCGAAAGCCCCATTTCGTGGTGGGAACGCCCGGCCGCGTGATGGACTTCATGAATCGCGGTGTGCTCGAACTGGCCGATCTAAAGTTCGCGGTGCTCGATGAGGTCGACCGAATGCTCGACATCGGTTTCCGCGAAGACATTCGTACCATCCTCGGGCGCATCAAAGCCGAGCATCAGACCATCTTCGTCTCCGCTACGATCGATGATGAGATCAAGCGGTTGGCCAGGAAGTATATGGTGAACGCCAAAGAGGTCAACGTCTCTCAAGACCGCCTGACCGTTGACGACGTCGACCAGTACTACGTTACCGCCGAGGCGCGGGATAAGTTTCGGCTGCTTCGCCTGCTGTTCAAGCAGGAGTCGCCGGACGTTTCCATTATCTTCTGCAATACCAAGCACGCCGCAAGGAAGCTCACCAAGAAACTTCACGACGCAGGCATCGAAGCGATGGAGATTCACGGCGATCTGATGCAACGCAAGCGCGACCGTGTTATGGAGCAGTTTCGCAAGCATAAGATTCGTGTTCTGGTTGCGACGGACCTTGCGGCTCGGGGTATCGACGTGAGCGCGATCACGCATATCTTCAACTACGACATCCCGCAGGACTCTCTGATCTACGTGCATCGGATCGGCCGTACCGCACGAATGGGAGCCAAGGGGATCGCCATCACGTTCGTCACACGCGAGCAGGGCAAGGAACTCACGATGATCGAAGCGCTGATCAACAAGGAGATTCCTTTGCGCAAGGTTAATGGGTTCACCCCCTCCCCGCCGCCATCGGAACAGGAGCCCGTTCGGACGCCGCAGGTGTCGCGTCTTAAGGCGTCTGTGTACGGTGATCCTCAGGGGGTCGTCGCTAAGGCGCCTGCCAAGACGTTGGGCAGTCGCTTTCGCACCAAACGCCGCCGGCGCCGACTCTAAACGGTTGCACCGGTCGCCGCGTACTTCGGTGGGCAGTTCATGGCCTCGACCGACCGCCACGACGCTGACGAGCACGTCGAACCCGTGGAACCCGGCTCCCCGGGAGGTCACGCGGAAGGTTCTTCGGGCGATGAAGCGGGGACAGAGGAACATCAGCATCACGTCCGCAAGCGGATCGTGGGTCGGCGGCTCGACAAATACCTTCACGGTCGATACCCGCGCATCTCTCGCACTCTACTGCAGAAATACATCAAACAGGGTCAGGTGACCGTCAACGGAATGCCGTCGAAGGCGAGCTATGAGCCGGCTGCGGGTGATCTGATCCGCATTGTGCTGCCGCCGCCGCCGCCCAACAGGGTCATTCCTGAAGACATCCCGATCGACATCATTTACGAGGATCAGTGGGTGATTGCGATCAACAAGCAATCGGGCATGGTATGTCATCCGGCGCACGGGACGCAGACGGGGACCGTCGCCAACGCGGTCGCCCATCACGCCCACACACTAAGCCACGGTGACGACCCGTTTCGTCCCGGGATCGTCCACCGACTCGACAAGAACACAACGGGCGTGCTCCTGATTGCCAAGACGGACGAGGCACACTGGCGCATCGCGTTGCAGTTTGAGCGCCGTACGATTCGCAAGCAATATTTCGCAATCTGTGAGGGCAGGATCGGGCTCGACGGCGACATCATTAACAAACCGCTCGCTCCGCACCCGGAAACGACTCAACGGATGGTCCTGCCCAGTGCCAGTCCGCCACGTCAGGCGATGTTCAAGGAGGCGATCACCGAGTATCGCGTGAACACGCGATATCGTGGATTCACGACGGTGGATTTGTTTCCCAAGACGGGCCGTACGCACCAGCTCCGAGTGCACATGTCTTCGATCGGACACCCGTTGGTCGGAGATGCGCTTTACGGAGGTCGAAGTATCAGCGAGCGGGATCTTAGCGGTACGGGAAGCGGCGAGCCGCTTATCGAGTTCCAATCGCTTCACGCCCGGCGACTGGAGCTCGTTCACCCCATTCGAGAGCGTCCACTTGTCTTGGAAGCCCCTCTATCGCCACAACTGGCGCGCATCGTCGAACTGCTCGAAGCGCATCGCAAGGATTGATCGGGCCGATGAATCAGCGGTGTCGAGGCGCCCCTCAGGCGTGAGATCACACCGGCGACACTTTGCCGATGATCGCTGAATCATCGCAATACATCGTGTCGGCCGAGAGTGTGGTGCGTACGGGCGATACGTCGGAAAGGCGTAGCAGATACGCCTTCAGTTCTCGCTCGGAAAAATCCGCAAGAAAATCCTCGCTGACAGAAGTGTTGACGTTTCGAATAGCCCAAATCGCTTCGCTTTTTGACATCATCGTTATGTAACTCCGAAGGTAGCAGGCCCGGGTGGGCACGAGTTCGACCGGATCACATCGTCGTTTGCACCGATCCACATCGCACAAGTATCGGCCCGGCGTTTCGCCCTGCTTGATACGGTTTGTTGCACCGACCACTGCGTAAGTCCCTTCGACGGTGCGCAGGTTCTGCGCCGGACCAGGGCGTTGGGTTTGCCAACCCCGGTGCCCAGGGCTGGTAGAATGGCCATCGGCTGCGACGCCCTCCGCTTGGAGCAGCCTTAGTGCTGGTGGAGTGGTTGACGCCTTCGACCCTTGCGGACACGATGGTCGCTTATGGCGATTCGATTTCAGTGCGCGGCGTGCGGCCAACCTATCGAAGTGGATGATGATCTCGCCGAGAGCGTGGTGGGTTGTCCCTACTGCCACAAGACCGTCACCGCACCCGTGCAATCCATGCTATCGCAACCCAGCGACATGCCTCTGGCCACCCCCCTTGGACCAGCGGACTCGCTTTCGCAACCGACAGCGCTCCAGGAACAGTCGGGGGCTCCTCCGCGAGGTAACACGCTCGCCGTGGTGGCGTTTGCATTTGCTTGTCTTCTGATTCTGTTGCAACTTGTGATCGCTGGGATTTGGGCGCGCCACGGTCTGGAGTACGAGGAGTTTACCCGGGAGCTTGAGAAAGCTGGGCCCGAGTTTTCCGCGACGTTGGCGGCGATGAACGAGTACATAGACGACCACGGTGGAACCCTTCCAGCGTGGATGATCGTGTTTGCGTTGCTTCAGATCACTGCCCTGGGAACGTGCGTGGCGTCGATCGTCTGCAGCCTAATCGCCCTTCGGCGGCCGCTCCGACGCGGAGTCGCCATGGCGGCGCTGGCGATCAGCGGTGGATTCGTGTTGCTCTCACTTTTCAGCATGGCGTTTTTATGAACGCAACTTTCCCTTCCGCGTCGCGAGCGCGTCGCCAGCCGTTACGGTCGCGGTCCGGGAAACCCGTCACTTGATGCCTGACAAAGCACTTAGTCTTGCGGGCGCGCCGCGGCTTTGGGTTTGGATGATGCCCCCGGTTTTTCCGGAGCCGGAACGAGGAATGCCGTGCCGCATTCGGCGCAACGTACACGCTTGCCGCGTACGTCTGCGGGAACGCGAAGCACGGCACGACAACTCAGCCGAGGACAGAGGACTGTAATGCTCATGATATTAGCGCCTGAATCCGTAGGACACCCCCATCAGGCGACAGGCCCGGTCCCGCAGGCCTATCGACGGGCGCGGGACTGGACTTGATCGACTCGTCCGCGAGCCGATAACCACCCGTCGAACGGTACGATATCACCGGCCGCTCGATAACGTCCACTAAGACCCGATTCCACAAGCCGGTAACATGGGCATCGAGCGGGCTGAAGCCTGCGGCTCAGGAGCTGAGTTGGGATAGGCTCTACAGCAAATCGTCAATAATCCGCGGCGTCGAGTCCGAGGAACTCGAAGGCGGTCTCGAACAGCAAGCGGTCTTTCGTGCGTTGGGACAGATCGGACATGGAGTCGATGAGCGCTCCAGGGATCGCTTCGCCGAGGGGGAAAGGATAATCGGAACCCAAGGCGGTGCGTTCCGCGCCGATTGTCTTTATGAGGTGGCGTAGCGTGTCGGCGTCGTGTACGAGGGAGTCGACGTAGAAACGCCCCAGATAACTTCGCGGGCTGACGGAGTTATCCACCGCACAAAGGTCGGGTCTGACGTCGAACCCATGCTCAATGCGCCCGATCGTAGCGGGGAATCCGCCGCCGCCGTGTGCGAAACCGATGCGGAGTTTGGGTAGTCGTTCGAGCACGCCGCCGAAAATGACCGAGCAGATCGCCAACGCGGTTTCCGCAGGCATTCCGACCAGCCAGCGCAGCCAGTATTTTTCCATTCGCTCCTTTCCCACCATGTCCCAGGGGTGCACGAATACGGCTGCACCGAGATCCTCGGCGGCTTGAAACACCTGGAACAAGGCGGGCTCGCACAGATTCCAACTGTTGACGTGGCTGCCGATCTGAACGCCCGGCATGCCAAGCTGCTTTACGCAACGCTCGAGCTCCTTGACGGCTAGCTCCGGAGCTTGCATCGGAAGCGTTCCGAGAGCGACGAATCGCTTGGGATGGTCGGCCACCACGCCGGCGATGTCGTCATTGAGCAGTCGCGAGAGGTCATGCCCGTCGGCGGGCTTGGCCCAGTAGCTGAACATGACCGGAACCGTCGACAGAACCTGCACGTCGACGCCTGCCTCGTCGCAGTCGCTAAGACGGGCGGCGGGGGACCAGCAGTTTTCCTGAATCTCCCGGAAAAACTGATCGTCTACGAGCATTTTGGCGCAGCAGGGCTTGTGATGTTCGAGGCGTACAAAGCCGCCGTAGCCGTACTTTTCGCGGAGGTCGGGCCAGTGTTTGGGGAGAATGTGCGTGTGAAGGTCGATTTTCACGCGGTACGCCCGTATTGCCGGCAGTTTCCGCAGATCCGCCACGGAGCGTTTTCGGCGACGGCTGAATGTATTCGCTCAGGACGCTGGGGGCAACGAAGAGCCCGCGGATGATCGACGATCGCGGCGGGTCGAACTCGCCCTGGTGACCGCTGAGGGCCCTTCTGACGCAAGATTTAGCCATAGCGGGAAATTCACAGGAAGAAAGTTTGACTTCGATGGTCCCATATCCGAGAATACCGGAAATGTGGCCTCGCAGATCAGAGAGCTCTATCTAACCGAAGCAGTGTTTGTTTCACGGGTTCTCGGCCGGGGTTGCGAAGGAAGTCGAGGTAAGTAGTCATGCCGGAAGGTACAGTAAAGTGGTTCAACGATGCCAAGGGGTTTGGGTTCATTCAGTCCGATGATGGCGGTGACGTCTTCGTCCACCAAACGGAGATCGAGATCGAGGGCTATCGGAGCTTGGCGGAGGGGGCGCGTGTGACGTTTGAAGTCACCCAAGGAGAAAAGGGTCCCAAGGCTGCGAAGGTTCGCCTCTGCGAGTAGCTCGCGGCATCACACCATAGAAGAACCTAAGGGCATCGGCGCCGTGCGTCGGTGCCCTTATTATTGTTAGCGTTGTCTGCCTACGCTGCGCGCACGGATGCGCACCACCCGATGCGCGAACTGGTGGCCCAACCAGTAGGTTGCGAAGGCGAAGATCACATCGAGTACGAAAGAAACGACGATGATCAGCGTCGCCAGCGCGAACGCCTTGGCTCCCTTTACACCCAGCTTGCCCGGATCGGTCACGAAGTCGCCCAACAGCTTGAAGATGTCGTCGGCGCGAAGTTTTTCGAACGCCGGTGGATTGCCGCCGCCTTGAAGCTCAGTAAGAGCGCGGGTTGTGACGATCGAGCCCATCTCGTAGTAGTCGCCCTGAATGTTGTAGAACGGCGCGAGTCCAACGACGACCGCTATCGGAAACAGGATCGGTCGACGTTTCTTTCCGGCCAGCTTTAGCAGCGGAATCCCCAGGACGATGCTCAGCAGAAAAGGGCCGAAATCGGTCGCCAGGTAGATCCAGTCGGAACCCTTGGTGTCGAAACCGGTGACTCGTCCGGCGTAGTCCCCGCCCGAGACGATAAATGGGAAAACCTTCTGCAGCATCGCGGCGCCGTAGCGTGGGGATAGTTCCAGCTCCGTCACTGTACCGCCCGTGACGACGCATCCGGCCACGTGCAGAAGCTCGTGGATGGGTACGTAGACGAACCACGTGGCGCCGCCAACGAGCAGCAAGCCGAACATCATCAAGCCCGGGCGCTTAACGTCCACGAGGCGCTCCAGGCAGGCGACGACGTCGTCGATTGGTTGTCTGAAGAACGATCGCATTTTCTGTGACCCAATTTGGCGAAATCGCTCCGCGGGCCGCCCCGCCCATGACGCGAATATCGCCCGAGCATATCGGAATACTTGTGCACGCGACACAGCATCGACTCGCCGGGTGCCACTCGCATCTTGTCGTCGGAACTTGTAGGTTGCTTGGGTCACGTTGAAATTCGTCGATTGACAGGCGCCGCGATGTGTGGATACGATCCCGGTCTTCAAAGCGTACGTTGGGACGTCAGGGCGGCGCGGCCACGGCGGTCCCTTCTATTGGTTCTCGCAGCGTTCCATCCTTCGGATCGGTGAGCTGCGCGACTTGCGCGCCGGAAACGGTAGCCGCTATGACTCAGCGCCTTTCGACAGCGTTTGTGATCTATGTTCTGAGTGTGTGGGTGCTGCCTGTTCGGGTGGCTGCCCAGAGTGGAGCGGCCGGCGACCCGATCCCCGCGGATCGGATCGAGGCGCATCTGCCCGATCCTGCCACGTTTGCGAGCGGCGCCCAGGGCGAGTTGCAGCAGGCGCAACAGGGCGGCGACAAGGCGAAAACCAAGTACCTTACCCGGGTGCTCGCACGGATCGATCAGATCCATCGAGAGCAGCAGATTTCGCTGACGCTCGAGGACGTTTTGATCCGGACGCTGGGAAACAACTACGCGATTCAGGTGGCCAGCTACAACCCGGCGGTGGAGACCACCCGCGTGGTCGAAGCGCAGGCGGCGTTCGACGCGGTGTTTTTCGCGAGCATCACCAAGAACAACATCGATCGGCCCTCCGGATCGCAACTGACCTCGACCGATCTGGACCTGTTCAACTCGACGTACGGGATCACAAAGCGGCTCGCCTCAGGAATGAGCGTAACGGGTAGTTACTCCTTGAACCGGACGAAGTCGTCGTTGTCGTTTCAGCAGATCAATCCCGAGTATACGAGCAACCTCGTGTTTGAGATGCGTCAGCCGCTGCTTCGCGGCTTCGGAATCGATTTCAACCGGTCGTTGATCGTGATCGCCAAGAACGACCGGCGTATCAGCGATCAGGCGTTCCACCGTCAAGTCCGAGACACGCTTCGTCAGGTCGACGAATTGTACTGGCGCTTGGTGCAAGCGCGTCGCGACGTGGTGATTACCGCGCGTCTTTTGGCTGACTTTGAGGCGATCTACGAATACCTCGTCGCCCGGCAGACGTTTGACGTCACCCCGGTTCAGCTTTCCGCGACGAGGGCGAATTTGGAGCAGTCGCGCGTCGATTTCATCGTTCGGCGGGCGAGTGTTTTTGACGCCGAGGATCGCCTCATTGCCACAATGAACGCCGGAGACGTTGACCTGGCTGATGACATCGAAGTAATCCCCCGGGACGTTCCGCAGATACATCGCATCGTTGTGGATCGGCTGGCTGAGGTTCAGACGGCGCTCGACCATCGCCCGGAGATTCGCGAACAGCAGTTGCGCGTCGCCAACGCCAAGCTCGGCGTCGGTCGGGCGAAGAACGCCGAACTGCCCCGGTTCGATCTGACCCTACGCGTTACGACCGACGGTCTGGGCGGAACGGCGGATCGATCGTTCGATGAGGTCACGCGGAACAATTTCCACGAGTATTTCGTCGGCGTG
>JADFRO010000352.1 GCA_022561255.1 Planctomycetota bacterium
CTCGCGTCCGTCGAGTACCGGGGTGCAAACAGGTACGGTTCGGGAGGCGTGGGCAGTCTCTTTCGTCAACAATTCGGTCATCAAGATCCCCGATTCCCTGCAACAAACACGCAGGCGGCTTCTTTACTGGGCTATCGGCATCGAGGCGCGCTCATCTACAGATTCCCGACCGGACGTAAACGACCGGGTGAGCCGCCCCTTGCCGGTTTATCGTCGCCGATTGGACTGTGCAGCGGGATCCTCGAAACACCCCGGACATCCGCGCGGTTGGTAGCGCTGGGGACTTGGCGCATGGAAAGAGAGGTAAACTACAGGTCGATATTGTCCGATAACAATCGAAACAGATTGCATTTATTCTCGGACCAGCTACTGTGATTTATCATCAGATAATTATGTATGCTATTGAATAAACAAAGGTTACAGTGGACACATGCGAATCGTTTGGGAAATTTTCGCCACACGGTCGCGGCCGGCCTACAAACGTCGCCGGATCAGATCGGCAAGCTCGGCCATGCGGATCTGGTAGGTGTGGTCGCGTAGCGTTCGGCGCCGACCGGCCTCGGCTATTCGGGTCCGCTCTTCGTCGTGATCGAGCAGGTAGCGCACCTTGTTCGCACAATCGTCGAAGTCCTTGAAAGTGACGACTTCCTTACCCGGCTCAAACATCTCCGTCAGATTGTCCTTCTGCTCCGTGACCAGGCACGTTCCCACACCGGTCGCTTCGTAAAGACGCATGTTAGCCGCCACATCCTTGGCGTAGACACCACCCACCTCGATGTTGGCGTGGAGATTCAGCGTAATACGCGAACGCCGCAGCACGTCGTACATTTCCCAACCCCACGCGGGCCCGCGAAACCGAGAATGGATCGGCGATCCAGGCGGAACGCGGCTTAAATCGTAGCCGAAGATGTCCACCTCAACGTCCTGAAGGACGGTTTCGAGCCAGGGCACACGATCTGCGTGGGACGGGGCGAATCCGCCGACGAACGTCACGTCATACAGCGGTTTTTCACGGACAAGTCGGTTCGCAATTCGCGCATCGAAGGCGAGCTTGAGCGGCTCCGCGTCGATGCCCTGATCTCGAAAATGACTGACGATGGGTGGCCAGGACGAGACCATCAGGTCGTACGCGGCGAACGTACGGTTGTGCGGAAGCGGGGACGATATCTGGCCGACCAGAAGCTTCACACGCGGTTTGATTTCCGTGAGAAACGCGTCGCCCAGCGGGCACCACTCGAAAACAAAGAGCACGTCGGGTCTGTAGTGGCTGATCTGAGCAGTTACGACCTGCCGCATCCGCTCCTGGGGATCCCCGGTGAGCGTCAGATTGTGTTCTGCTGCCCAACGTGCCTGAAGAAACGATGCGTTCGTGATGATCTCCAGGCACTCGCAGCCGAGGGCGCGTAATGAGTCGGAATACGCATCACCGACGCTGAACGCCTGGTCGAACAGCTTCCGGAGCTGCACGTCGAAATCTGACTCCGCCAGCGTCGGCTCGCGGGCGTACAGATCGTCGAGAAACTGCTCGTAATAGGTGTCGATCAGGAGGATTCTCATCGGTGTCGACTCGGCCCGTCGGACCGTTTGCGCGAAGCCAAGCGTGGCGTCGGTAGGCGCCGCAACGGACGGTGCGTTTATCGGCTGTACCGTCAGGTTGACGCTAGGATCGGCTCCAGCCGTCCCGAACGATGTCCGATAACAACGGAGGGACGATGGACACCGCAGCGATCGGTCGCGCGGGGGCGGACGCCTGTGTGGATAGGGCTCCCGCGGATTGCGACAGCGAGTGACACGTTCACGCGAGGGTGACGTGCGATGATCCGAATCGGTGTATCCGGGGCCGGGGCGTGGGGTCAAAACCTGCTTCGCAACGTCGACGCCAACGAAGCGACGGAGCTTGTGGCGGTTTGTGATCCCGACGCGGCAGCGAGAAAACGTGTCGCCGCGCGCTACACCGACGCCAAAGTCTACGAGGCTTTCGAGTGCATGCTCGGCGACAGGCGACTCGACGCCGTCATCGTCGCCTCCCCACCGTGTTTTCATTTCGACCAAGCCAAAAAAGCGATCGACGCGGGCCTACACGTTCTCGTGGAAAAGCCGATGTGCAAGTTGCGCAAAGAGGCACAGGAACTCGTTCGCCTCGCCGACGGAGCGGGGCGAGTGTTGATGGCCGGCCACACGTTCTTGTACAGCAACCTTGTGCATGAGGTGAAGCGGTGCATCGATTCCGGAGAACTCGGCGACGTTATGTACATCCACAGCCAGCGTCTGAACCTCGGCCGCGTTCGGCGGGACGTCGACGCAATGTGGAACTTCGCGCCGCATGACATATCGATCACCTGTTACCTACTGGATGCCTGGCCTCAACGGGTCAACGCGAGGGGAGCCAGCTTTATCCAACGCGCGGACGACATTGCGGACGTTGCCTTTTTCCAGATGGATTTCGCGGATGGTCGCATGATGGGCGGACACGTTTCGTGGCTTGATCCGCAAAAGGTACGGCGTATGGTCATCGTCGGCAGTGAAAAAATGCTGGTCTACGACGACGTCGATAGCCTGCGTCACATTCAGGTGTACGACAAATCGGTGGAGGTGGAGTTCCAATCGACCGCGAAGAATTTTCCCGACTTCCGTACGCGCATTCGTGCAGGAGACCTGCGGATTCCCACGATCGGCCTGGTCGAACCGTTGGGCGTCGAGATCAGCCATTTCGCTGAATGCATCGAGACGGGCGCCGCACCGCGTTCGGACGGACGCAACGGGCTACACGTGGTCTGCGTGCTCGAAGCGATGGCGGAGTCGATGGTCAAGGGCGGAGCGGTCGTGGAGGTCGACTACGGCGGAACCGTCGTCCAACCGCAACTGTGTGAGGCGTCTTAGTGGCATAGGCTGGTCGTTGGATGGAGTCAGTACATGGAGACTGTCGTGGTGAACTATCGTACCATCCGCTCCCTCACGGTCGCGGCTCTGTTTGACTCTACCCATCGGATGATGCGTCAAAGGGCCCCGAAACGTTCTCCGAGTTTGGGGGCGCACCTCGTGATCGTCCCCACAAACCTTTCACGCATGGCGACGTGATCGTCTCCACAACATTAGCTTCGATTCCGCCCGTGTACGTTCAGGCGCAGAACGACTCGTTACGCTCCGACCCCGACGA
>JADFRO010000353.1 GCA_022561255.1 Planctomycetota bacterium
CGCCGGAAGTGTCACGGACCCCCCTTTCGTTCCCTCTTGCTGAGGGGGGAAAACAGCGGGGTCAAGCGATACACAAAAGCGCAGTTAGCTCTAATTCTCGAACGCTCGAACCACGAGCGTATCGTTTTGGCCACCGAAGCCGAAGCTGTTGGATAGGGCGACCTGAATGTTCGTTTTCCGCGACTTATTCGGAACGTAGTCCAGGTCGCAGTTTGGGTCCGGCGTTGTGTAGTTGATGGTGGGGGGGACCACCCCGTCACGAATGGCCAGGACACACGTAATCAACTCGACGGCGCCGGCGGCGGCGATCAGATGCCCCATCATGCTCTTGATGCTGCTTACCGGGACGTCTTTGGCTCGCTCACCGAACACTGCGCGAATCGCCAGCGTCTCGGTCTTGTCGTTCTCTTCTGTGCTCGTCCCGTGTGCCGAAACGTATCCGATGTCGCTGGGGCTCAAGTTGGCGCTCTGAATCGCTCGCGTCATCGCGCCGATACCGCCGCGTGCATCTTCGTGAATGTCTGTGATGCGGAATGCGTCCGCGGTCGAACCGTAACCGACGACCTCCGCCAAGACGCTTGCCCCGCGTTCCCGCGCGTGCTCAAGCTCCTCAAGAATCAAAATGCCCGCCCCCTCGCCCAGGACAAAGCCATCCCGTGAACGATCAAACGGGCGTGACGCGGTCTTGGGCGAGTCGTTTCGCGTCGACAGGGCGGTGAGACGGTTGAATCCGGTCACGCCCAGCGGGTGGATCATGCTGTGTGTACCGCCTGAGATCATGACGTCCGCGTCACCGTAGCGGATCACGCGCAACGCCTCGCCTATCGCCTGGGTGCTCGCCGCACACGCGGTAAGCGTATTGATGTTGGGACCGGCCGCGTTGAACTGAACGGCTAGGTGCGCCCCGCAAATGTTGGGTTCCTGTTCGAGTTCGTGTTGGGCATTGAGCACCTCGAGCGCTGTCTTCGCCCAGCGTACCGTATCGAGTTCCCCAATCTCGCCCGACTCGTCTCGACAGCCCGCGATCGCAGCCGTCGCGAACGGGTCGAAATTCAGCGGCCCTTCACCGCCGCCCAGGTAAACGCCGACACGTGTTGGGTTCAGCGCCGTGAAGTTGGCGAGCTGCGCATCGCGCCAAGCCATCGCTGCTGCGCCCAGGGCGAACTTGCTGTTGCGACTCGCTCCGTCGTGTAAGGAAGCGTCGGGGCCGAGATGGTCTTTCAGATCGAACGACTTAACCTCGGCGGAGAACGTCGTTGGATACGTGCTCGCGTCAAAAAGCGTTGTCGGCGCGATGCCGCTTTCGCCGGCAAGTAGCCGCTGCCAAACGGATTCGATGTCACATCCCAGCGGTGTGACCCAGCCCATTCCCGTGATGACGACGCGCCGTTGCATCCGAAACTACTCCTCGAACCGCCTTAGAACCAGAGCGGCGCTCTGTCCGCCCGAGAGCGCGACGCCCATGCTGATCGCCTCGGCGACGTCCGCGTCGATCGGATCGTTCTGGACAAATCGCAACCGGCAAGCGGGATCGAGGTCGTCCGTGTTGATCGACGGCGGAATCGTATTTCTCGATAGCGCCATCGTCATCGCTGCAAAGTCGATCGCTCCGGAGCCCGCTCCGTTGTTTCCGACCGCACCGCGCGACGTCAACGCGTGAACCTTTTCCAAACGCGATCCGAATACTTCGTCCCACGCCTTCATCTCGGCTGCGTCATGCTCGACTGTGGCGGCGGCAAACGGGCCGATCAGATCAATTTTCTCCGCGTTGCTGCCGGCGTCGTTCAGGGCCTTTTGCAAAGCGAGTATCATGCCGCTGCCCGTCGGGTCCGCCTTGGACCAGCTCTTTGTGTTGCTTCCGGCGCCGAATCCGACAAGCTCCGCATAAATTCGCGCGTCGCGAGCCCGCGCGTGTTCGAGCGATTCGACGATCACCAGCCCTCCACCCTCCGCGGGGACGTGGCCGGTGCGATTCGCGCCGAACGGCTGGCAGGCGCGCTGGGGCGTTTCGTTGTGCTCTGTGGTGATTTGACCCTGCAAATAGGGGCGGATCGATGCCATCGGACTCATCTTGCTTTCCGCTCCGCCGCAGATGCAAACGTCCGCATCGCCGCGTAAAATCGTTCGGAAGGCTTCGCCGATTGCCAGGTGGCTAGACGCCTCGCCGCACGTGATCGTGTTCGACGGCGCCTGCGCGTCGTGCACGATCGTAACGTGGCACGCGAGCATGTTGGGAAGGAACTTCAGCAGCCAAAGAGGCGTTAGATTTCCCATCCCCTCCCGCCCCCAACGCTTCGCGTCGAATCTGCCGTTCTCGTCGGTCGCCGTGCTCAACGCCCCGGCGAGTTCGGTTAGATCCGCACAAACCAATCCCGCCCCGATGTTGGCACCGAACCGGCTGCTCTCCACGTTGGGCGGACCGACCGCCTCCTGACGATCGACGATGCACTTCGTGTTGAGCCCTGCATCTCTCGCGGCGTAGTACGCGCAGATCACCGCGACCATGATGTCGCGCGACATGACCTTGACGCTCTTGCGGTAACTCTTGGGAATCACGTCGCCGAGCTTGAAAGGCGGCAGTGCGCCGCTGATTTGGCAGGGCATGCCGGACGGATCAAACGCCTCCGTCCGGGTAACGCCGCAGCGCTTCTCGAGAAGCCCCTCCCAAAACGCTTGGATGCCGATTCCGATGGGCGTAGCCACACCCAAACCTGTGATGACCACGCGCCGACTAGGAACCATCACCGCGCTCGCTTTCTGCGTGACTACGCGTTTTGAAAGCTGTCAGCAGGTTCATGAATTCGCCTGTAAACACGAAGTTATGGTCCGGAAGATCCAGGGATTTTTCGGCTTGGTCCACGTGCGAAAACATCAAGTCGATCCGGCCGAGCGGCGTACCGTTTTTATGAACAATCCCACGCGTAACCGCCGCTCGTTCGTCCATGGTCTCTAGGGTTGCGTCGTAGCGGAGTTGGTCGCCCGCGACGGCATACCCGTCGAACTCGGCAAGGCGGATTTTAGCGAGGATCACGTTTTCCTTAAAGCCGCGGGCGTCTCCGACGAGAATGCCGGCTGTCTGGGCCATGCCCTCGATGATCAGCGACGCCGGCATGACCCCAAACCCGGGAAAATGGTCGCGTAGAGGC
>JADFRO010000354.1 GCA_022561255.1 Planctomycetota bacterium
TACGGTGGCGTCTCAGTTCATTGCGATTCGGATCGTTGTCGCCGGGGAGAGTCGACGCATACGCCGGAGCACCGGTTCGCTTTTGGATGGCGGCGAAGATGGGCTTGAAGACATCGGTGTCATAGTTACTCAGTTGCCCGATGCGGTTTTGTTCCGTGCCCTGCAGGACGGCGCAAAGACGTTCGAACCCCAGGCCCGTATCCACGTGCTTGGCCGGCAAAGGTGTTAGGGTCTTGTCGCTTCCTCGGTTGTACTGAATGAACACCAGGTTCCACAGTTCGATCACCCGGGCGTCGCCGCTATTGACCAGGTTCGCCCCGGACTTGTCCGAGGTCAGGTCCACATGAATCTCGCTGCACGGGCCGCAAGGCCCGGTGTCGCCCATCTCCCAAAAGTTGTCCTTCTTGTTGCCCGGGTGGATGTGCGACGGGTGGATGTCGGTCTCAGTCGCCCAGAGGTTCTTGGTCTCGTCGTCGGGTTCAAGACCTTCGATTTTGTCGCCCTCGAAGTAGGTCGCGTGGAGTCGTTCCTTGTCGATGCCCCAGACGTCGGTGAGCAGCTCCCACGCCCAGCCGATGGCCTCCTTCTTGAAGTAGTCGCCGAAGGACCAGTTGCCGAGCATCTCGAAGAAGGTGTGGTGGTAGGTGTCCTTGCCCACGTCGTCGAGATCGTTGTGCTTGCCGCCGGCTCGGATGCACTTTTGGGTGTTGGCAGCCCGGGTGTAGGGTCGCGTCCCGGTGGCCAGGAAAACGTCCTTGAACTGGTTCATACCAGCGTTGGCAAACATGAGTGTGGGGTCGTCGTGGGGGACTACGGGGGAGGATTCGACGATGGCGTGCCCGGAGCCCGGGCGCGATTCGAAAAAGTCGAGGAACTGCTGACGAATTTCCTTGGAGGTCATGCTCAAAACCTGCCGAGTTTGACAAAAGCAGCCCGCGCGCCGCGACACAGGCCGATTAAGGCCGAGGTGGACGGCGCCAGCCGCAGGCGACAAAACCATACTGTATCCGTCCGCGCGGACCGGTCCAGTTCGTTCTCCGGGAAAGGGTAGAAAGCAGCAGGCGGGAGCCCCGAAAAGGCGATCTGACACGCGGGGGCGGGGGGCTTGAACTTGACAGAGAATCGTCGCGGTTTTAGCGTCATCAGCCGCAGGAATGAAGTCCATCCAATGATTGGAGAAGTTGATATGCGAAGGTTTAGAACATTCGGTTCGATGCTCTTGGCGGTAGTTGTTGTAGCGGGCGGGTGCAGTGCGACCGGGTCGAGGACGGGCCGTGGATCGCGATCTCAAGCGCGGGTGATTGAATCGTCGGGGAAGATGATGACCGCCTCGAATAACCCGACGACTCTGGCAGGTCGAGGTGAGCCGAGTCTGGACGACTCGGAGAGGCCGGCTGCGTGGGTGTTCGTGGACGATCACTCAGGCACGTTCACGGAGCGCGATGGTCAGCCTCAGTTGCAGTGGGAGATCGAGCAGCCGGTTAGCGCATCGCCGACGTTCCGCGTCGAGGCGTACGGTCCTTTGTTGGGTACGCCGAGGGATTTCAAGTTCCTGCTCAGCACGGTGGAGTCGGCGGACGGTAGCGACGTCGCGTACGCGGTGTCCGTGCGTGAGGGCGACTTCGTCGTGGGACGGGAGTACTCGCTGCTTCAGCCGGGCGACAACTTCATCATCCGAAACTGGGCGACAGGCGACGTGGTTCGACAAATCGCTCCGCTGTCTCCGGGTCGATACCTGCTGGCGGGCGGTCTTCGCAATGTAGCCACGAAGAAAGAGGCGGCGGCGATTACGTTCTTCACCGTGGGCGAGGGCGAATAGCACGGGCTGCGCTGGGCAGGCACGGCGACACTTCTGCGGACGCTGTCATGTCGAGCATCGGCTTCGAGATTGACGCGGACATCACCCGTGCCTGGACGCCGCCTTCGCGGGTCTACACCGATCCTGTCGTTTACGAGGCGATGCGCGAGCGTATCTTCGCGCGAAGCTGGCAGTTCATCGGTGACGCCGAGCAAGCCCGCGTTCCCGGTCAGGTTCATCCCTTTACCATGTTGGAGGGTTGCCTCGATGAGCCGTTGATGCTTGCGCGCGATCGGGACGATCGGCTGCGATGCCTGTCGAACGTGTGTACGCACCGAGGCATGGTGGTTTGCGAGCATGGGGGTGTCGAGGCGGGTTTGCGATGTCGATATCACGGGCGACGGTTCGGGCTTGACGGTAAGTTCGTGAGTATGCCGGAGTTCGAGGCCGCCGCCGATTTTCCGGCTGCGTCGGACGACCTGGCG
The DNA here is from genome assembly GCA_022561255.1 of Planctomycetota bacterium. Lineage (GTDB taxonomy): Bacteria > Planctomycetota > Phycisphaerae > UBA1845 > UBA1845 > JAJRUK01. The sequence goes on from JADFRO010000354.1 coordinate 2,284, forward strand.
GGCGTTGACTTATCCCAATGGGGGCCACTTCTTTTCGCATCGCTGAATCCGAGCGTTTTGTTTGACTCGTGGATCGGCCCGATTCGTGATCGCGTTGGCTGGATGCCGCTTGAAGAGTTTCGCTTGGACGCGGGGCGGTCGCGTGACTATCTGGTGCAGGCCAACTGGGCGCTCTACTGCGAAAACTACCTCGAGGGGTTTCACATTCCGTTCGTTCACGCGAGCTTGAACGATGCGCTGGACTACGGTTCGTATCGCACGGAGTTGTTTGAACACGGAAGCGTTCAGATCGGCGTTGACGCCGGCGAAGGTGCGACGTTTGACTTACCCGCGTCGTCGCCGGATCACGGTGCGTCGATCGCGGGGTATTACTTCTGGCTATTTCCGAATCTCATGCTCAACTTTTATCCGTGGGGCTTGTCGGTCAACGTCGTCAAGCCGCTGTCCGTCGATCGCACGCGCGTTTCGTTCATGACGTACGTGTGGGACGAGAGTAAGCTCGACGTCGGTGCGGGTGCGGGGTTGGACCGCGTGGAGCGTGAAGACGAGTCCGTTGTGGAGCTGGTTCAAAAGGGTGTCGCGTCGCGGCTTTACGATCGTGGCCGGTATTCGCCTACGCGGGAACAGGGAACGCATCACTTTCATCGACTGTTGGCATCGTCACTTTCGGCGTGACGCTCGGTTCGCAATGACGCTACCGCAGGCTTGACCCGCGCTGCCGACTTTCCTACAAGATACCACACGATGTTCGATGCTTTAACAGATAAACTGACGGGTGTATTCCGCGGGCTTCGCGGGCGGGGGAAGATCTCCGAGCAGAACGTGGCTGAGGTCATGCGCGAGATTCGCACCGCGCTGCTCG
>JADFRO010000030.1 GCA_022561255.1 Planctomycetota bacterium
ATCCGTACTTTTCCTTGAGCATTCTGGTGGGTGGCTTGTTGAATAGCCACATCCCTTCGTCGGCGTTTAGACCCGCCGTCGCTAGAAAGACTGTTGTACACACGGCTACGCGGATTAAGGTTGAGCGGCACATGATCGATGCTCCTTTTGAGCGAGGACGGATTGCGAAACGGTCATTAGGGTCGAGCGGCTATTATGGTCGAACGAGGCACCCCAAGTAAAGGGGCGTTCCGCGAATGGATGCGTTTATTTTTGTCGGGCGTACACAGGCGAGCTACGTTTAGTGTTTGGGGAGCGTTTCGATGAGTCGGTCGATCTCGGATTCGCTGGTGTAGACGTGTGGACTCGCGCGAAGTCGACCTGAGCGAACGGCGATGACGATACGATGCTCGGCCTGGAGGTGTTGGCGAATCGGGTCGGGCTCATGGACGTCTGAGAAGAACGCGACGATTCCGCTTGCTTCACTGGGCATTCGTGAACTGACCACGCGGTATCCCTTGTCGCGTACGCCGGTGGCGAGTCGATCGGTGAGGTGGAGGAGGCGTTTGGACATCGCCTCGACGCCGATTTCCTGAATCAGTTCGATGGCACCGCCCAGCCCGTAGATGCCCGCGAGGTTGTAGCTTCCGCTGTCGTAGCGGCGGGCGGAGTCGGCGAACTCGAACTGGTATCTGTTGAAGTTGAACGGCTCCTTCATGGACATCCAGCCGATGTTCGTAGGTCGCAAATGCCCTTGCAGCTCCTTGCGGACGTAGAATATTCCGATGCCCTCCGGGCCGCAAAGCCACTTGTGGCCGTCCGCCGCGAGGAAATCGATGCTCATTCCCTTGACGTCAATGGGAAACACACCGATGGACTGAATCGCATCGACGCAGAGGAACACGCCCTTGCTCTGGCAATACTCTCCGAGCGTAGCGACGTCGGTTCGGTAGCCGCTGGCGAACTGTACCGAGGAAATCGAAACGATACGCGTGCGACTATCGATCGCCTCGAACACTTTTTCGATGGGAATGCGACCATCCTCTTCGAGCACCATGCGAACCTGAACGCCGCGCGAGCGAAGGGCAAGCCAGGGGTACATGTTCGCCGGGAACTCGACGTTTGCGGTAACGACGTTGTCGCCGTTGTTCCAGCTCAGGCCGTTGGCGACCATGCTGAGTCCTTCGCTGGTGTTTTTGCAGAAAGTGACCTCGTCCGAATCGGCGTTGATCAGTTGAGCGATTTGCCCGCGAACGACGTCGGCGTGTTTGTAAAAGCCGCCTTCAAGGTAGCCGAACTCCTCGGAGTGTTGTAAGTAGCGTTGGATGGCCTGGACTGCGCGGCGGCACATCGGCGCAACAGCGGCGTGGTTCTGGAAATTGTAGTTGCGCGTGATCGGGAACTCTTCGCGTAACGCTTCCCAGTCCATGTCTCACCTAAAACGCCGTCAGGCGTTGCGTCGCAGCCCGCGTTGAACGTCGAAAGCCGTTTTCATCCGGATTCCCGATCGCCTCGCCGTGGACGTCGGTTGCTCCCATTATATGATCGGCATGCGGGGCGTGCGTCCGTCCGATCGCGCGCCACGAAGGATCGTGTGCAAGCGTCCTTTCAGTATGTTAGCGGACCTTGGAAGGCTTTTCCACGTCGCCCACGCTCCGCCAACCGCATACGGGCAGTCGTCGAAATACCAAGGCGGCGCAGGACGGCGATGGTGCTCCGTCTTGCGTACCGATAACATCGGGCGAACTGCGGCTCCACCGCCAGCGGTTGGCGCCGACGGGGGCTACGCTTACCATCCCCACCCCCGACGCGCCGGCTGACTCAGACGCCGACGGTACGGTTTCGCAAGTGACGCCGTCGGGCCGCCTTGTGTCCTTGTTTCGCAGGCCTGGGCCTTGTGTCGTATGAACGTAACGATCATCACAACGGGCGGCACGATCGCCAAGACGTTCAATGAGGCGGACGGCGTGCTTCGCAACGATCGCCCGGTGATCGAGTCGATCGTCGGCCGAATGCGTCTACCGGACCTGGAGGTGACGTACCGACACATTTTGTCGAAGGATTCGCTGGACTTTGTGGAGGCGGATCATCGTCTGATCCTGCGAGCGGTTCGGGAGGCGCTCGCAACGGCGGACGCCGTGGTGATCGCACATGGAACCGACCGCCTGGCGGCGACCGGGGAGATGTTACACTGCGAAATCGAAGACCCGAAGGTTCCGGTGATACTTACCGGGGCGATGCGACCCTACGAGTTTCGCGACTCCGACGCGTCGCAGAACGTGACGGAGGCGTTGCTGGCTTGCCGTCTGGCTGATCCGGGGATCTACGTCGCAATGCACAACCGCTTGCTGCGATTTCCGGGTGTGATGAAAGATCGAGAGGCGCTCTCGTTCGTGCGGTCCGGTTGACCCGTTCTGGTTTGGCTTCCTTCGACGCCCGGCTGTGCCGGCGAGTTCGCTCATTCATACGCTGATCGTCAACTCCGTGAAAACAAACGCACTCATCGCAAAACTCGTACCGATCGTGTATGAAGATCGCCGTCTGCTCGCGGTGGTTAAGCCCGCCGGGATCGATGTCGGAGCTTCTTCCAGATCGAGCGGATTGGTCGAACTTCTGCAGGGGTTTCGCCCAGACGGCGAATCGCTGATGCCCTGCAACCGGCTGAACAGGTTCGAGTCCGGCGTACTGATGCTGGCCAAAGATCCGCTGATGGCGGCGCACGTTCGCACGGGTCTCAAGACCGGGCGGATCACTCAGGAATATGTTGCGGTTGTGCGCGCGAGCATGTCGCAACCGGTGCGAACGATTGATGCGAGTCACGGAACCTCGCGCGGGCGCGACAAGAAACGGTCCGGTCGACGGTCCAAGAAGAACGGAGCGCGGACGGTCACCTCGCCCCAGACCGGTGCGACCGTCTCGACAACCGTTACGAGACTGAAGCGCGGACCGCGGTGGACACTCGTACAATGTCGCACCAACGCAGCCAATACGCACATCCTCCGTGCTCAGCTTCGGTCCGCCAGGATGCGGCTTCTTGGCGATCAGCTCAGCGACCTTTCGCGTCGGTCCGTGGGCGAAGATGCGACGTGTCTTCATTTGGTGAAGGTCTCCCTGCATCATCCCGACCTCAAGCGAAAGATCTCGATTCGATCGAAGGCACCGCCGGGATTCGAATCGGTGATCGATGGGGGGTGGGACGTAGAGCGTCATTTACACGCCGCGCTGACGAGGCGCTTGCCGTGCGTTTTGGATTCCGGTGGGGATGCCTATCGATTGTTGACCGGGCAGGCTGAGGGAGTCAAGGGACTGGCAGCCGAGCGCTACGGCGATGTTGTGGTGCTGCAGATTGCCGCCGATCGTGAAGATTGGATCGAACTGGCGCGTGCGGCCGCCAAGTGGTATCATCGAATGCTGGGCGTCAAGGCCGTGTACGTGAAGCGTTTCGTTCGTCATCGGGGTAGTATGACTGATGAGATCGAGGCGCAGTTGCACAATCCCAAGCCGCTCGTCGGTGAGACCGTTCCGTCGGAAATCCAGGTTCGCGAGAGAGGTCTGCGGTTTGCGATTCGGCCGTATCAGGGGTTTTCCGTTGGACTGTTCCTCGATCAGCGCGAGAACCGCACGCGCGTTCGGGAGTTCGCCGAGGGGAAGGACGTTCTCAACCTGTTTGCCTATACGTGCGGTTTTTCCGTCGCTGCGGCGGCGGGCGGTGCACGATCAACGGTTAGCGTCGACATCGCTGCGAACCATCTGGATTGGGGGCGCACCAACTTTGGGCTCAACAGATTGGAGCTTGACCGTCACACCTTCATTCGCTCGGATGCGGCGGACTATCTCAAACGGGCTAAGCGGCAAAGCAAGAAGTTTGATCTGATTATCCTCGATGCGCCGAGCTTCGCCCACGGACGTAAGTCGGGGCAGCGGTTTTCGATTCTCGACGGGTTGGCTGATCTTGTCGCTCGCTGCGTCGAGGTGCTCGCCGCGCGGGGGACGATGCTGATCTCAACGAATCACCGACGATTATCGCTTGGCGGATTGAAGGATCGACTCGCCGAGGGTGCGGGCAACCGCCGTTTCCGAATTGTTGCGACGCCGCCGTTGCCTGTCGATTTTGTGATGGATCGTGACCACGCCAAGACGATCGAAGTGCGCTTCGACTGATAACGCATCGTGTGCCGATGCGTTGTGATTATGACGCGCTGGGGCCGTGGGTCTTGTTGCTATCGGCGAGGCGGACATGCACGGCCGGGAGCTTGACGTGAAACGTCGTTCCCTCATCGACGGTACTTTCGACCTGAATCTCCCCCTTAAGTTCGGCAACGATTTTCTTTGCCGCGGCGAGCCCCAAGCCCGTCCCGGACTGACCTTTGGACGATTGAAACGGATCGAAGATGTGGTCGATCTGATTGGCGGGAATCCCCGAGCCGTTGTCGCGGATCGACAGGACGACCTGAGCGGCTGTCGGTTGATAATCGGTTGCGATGTTGACGCGTCCGCCACGAGGCGGCGCCGCCTCGATGGCGTTTAGGATGATGTTGTGGATGACCTGATGAATGCCCTCGGGGTCGATGGGGATGGCCGGCATCTCTTCGAGATCGCTGAGGATCATCACGCCGCGTTCGTCGGCCTTCGCCTGAACCAAGGCGATCACGTCCTCGACAACCGTGTTGATTTGTCCGGACTCGATGTTGGGCTGCCGGTCCTTACTGAACGTGAGCATGTTTAGAGCGAGAAGGTAGATACGATCGAGGTTGCGACGGACGAGCGCCCACCCCGACTCGAGGGTCTCGATGGATTTTCGCTTGATGGAGAGCTCGACGACGTCGGCTCCGCCTTGCATCCCCTGCAGGATGTTTCGGATGTAGTGCGAAAGATAGGCTACGGTCTCTCCGGCGGCGGCAAGCCGCTCCGTCTTCACGCGCGACTCCAAGAGTCGCATGTTTTCAATAGCCATCCCCACCAACCGTCCGATGGCCACCGCGAGGCGGAGCTGCTCTTGCGTATAGGTGTGGTGCGACATGGAGCAGTCAAGGTGAAAGACGCCGTGAATTTGCTCCCGCGCAATGATCGGTACGCAGATGATGCTGCGTAGCCCGAGGCGGTGGATGCTGTCGTGCTTGTTGTCGTCCGTGAAGCGACCGTCGGTCATGGCGTTGGCGCACAGGACGCCGTTTTTCGTGTCGAGTACGTGGTCGACGATTTTTCGCGAAGTGAAAATCTTCGGTTTGCGTCCCCGTTCGCGCGTGCGGTGTCGAATGACGTGTGGACTCAGTTCCTGCGAGCCCTCGTCGTACATCAACAGTACGAGGTGGTCTGCGATCATATGGTCGAAAATAAGGTCCGTCACCCGCTCGAGAAACGCCTCCACGGAATCGATCGTACCGATTGTCTCAGCGACTTTGTACACGAGGTTCCACGCGGCGACGGCGTCGGCCGTTTCCGGTGGTTGGAGGATGACGCTGTCTGCGGAAGCGTCGATCGCGGCGAGGATGGACGATCCGCCCTTGCCGCCGGACATGTCGAAGTCGACCAGATCGCGGATCGTTTGCGCACCGCTGAAGCCCTCTACGTGTTCTTGGCCGCTGAAGACCAGGAGTGTGCTGCCGACCTTGATCTGATCGCCGTGCTTAAGAGCTGTCGGCGAGATCACGCGCTGGCCGTTGAGGTAAGTGCCGTTGGAGCTCTGCAAGTCTTCGAGAATCCACGAGCCGTTGCTGGGGCGAATTTCCGCGTGCCGACGTGAAGCGCTGTTGTCTGAGAGATGGATCTGGTCGGAGGATCGCCCGATGATCGCCGGCTCGTCGGGCGTTTGATACGTTCGGCCCTTATCGGGCCCTTGAAGCACGTGCAGCGTTGCCAAGAGATACGCTCCGCGGGGGCGCTCTGTGGAATCGCGTTTTCACAAAAAACCCACTCGATGGGATCGCACCCGCTACGGGCTGCCTCGCGCGAGGAGGCTCGGAGAGGCAGCGATCGGAGGATTGTACGTCCGCTAAGCGCGATTGTCAACGGAGACGGTCCAGGATGGTGCTGGAGCGCTATCGGACGTTGCTAAGTCGCTGGGCCGGCCGTCTTATCCTCTCACGGTTGGCGGGACGGGACGCGAGTCGCAGTGCAGATTCAAGGCGGCGTCCTCGGTATCCGAAATGAAAAAAGCGGGTCTTTCGAGCTTGGGAAGGGGGGCCCGACGCGCCGCGGGGGCAATGCGTCGTAACGAGGGTGGGGGGCTCACACGCGCCGTGCGGTTGGAGCGGAAGTTCGGGGTTACCATGATGTCTGATGAAGCGCGCAAACCAACGCAGTACGAGTTGCTGAGAGCCAAGAACCAGCCGCAACGGCCGATCAAGAAGACGGCTGAGGGGGAGCTCGATCGCCTGGTTGCGGCAATGGAAAACCGGCGCCGCCAAGATGAGAAAAAGGAGACGCCCAAGCCGAAGGTCGATCCGCTGCAGCACCTGCGTGAGCAAATGGTCCGCGAGTTTATTCCGGTGTTTGTTGAGTTGGTCGAAAAGTACTCTGAAACCGGTGTGGCGATGCATATGGATGCCTCGAACCTCTTGGAAGGCGGGCGAGAAATCAACTTCGAATTCGGGCTGGGGGAGTATCGGACGCAGCTACAGGGAACCGTTACCAGCGACTCTATTGCGTTTCATGAGATGCGATTCGCTCCGCAAATCCGCGGACAGATTGTAGCCGGCCCCATGCTTCGGCTCAAGGGTTTGTCCGCCAAGACCTTTCGTGAGTTCGTCTGCAGTAGGTTGACCGTCTTGATTCGCCAAGCCTCGCGCCCTTCGTAAACTCGCTGTCGCGCTCCCCGCAGCGTCACTTCTTATATCGCTCGCCTTGCTCGACGTCCTCACGTCGCTTTCCCCGGAAGTCGTAGCTTCGTTTTCGAGCTTCTTCCATTCCCGCCGGTTCGGGAAAGGCGCGTTGCCGGCTCCACGGCGGCTGTTGCCCTGAGCAGAGGCGCTCGAAGAGCGGAAGCAGCCGATCGTACGTCATCTGACGTTGTTGCAGCGGGAGATTGTTCCAAAGCCTGGCCTTGGCGAGGGTGGCGTACTGTGGAACTTTCATGAACGATTCGATCTGATCGCGAAGCTGCAGCAGCGGCGGCTGAAGTTTGCGGCGGTCGTTGAAATCGATCTTGGTATCTTCCATCCAGTACTCGTAGCTCTGAACGGCGTGGATGAAAGAGGCTCGGCCTTGTTCCGTTAGCCCTAGTGCGAAGTTTTTGAGCGACTTTCTGATGAAGCTTCCGATGATTCCCTTGGCAGCGCGGAAAGTCTGTAACTGCGTCAGCAGGTCACCCATGACGAATTCATCGAGCGTTACGAGATACCGCTCCTGCGTCGAGCCGTCGGGGTGCGGATTGGTTTTTCGAAGCCACGCCAAATAGTTCTCCGCCTGTTCGAGATTCTCTTCGCCGCCTTCGAGGTAGAGAAGTTCGATCCAGTTGTGCGCGTTGGTGACCATGCCCTTTGCATAGTTCGGCCCGGCGGTTCCTTCCACGAAACGAGGGTCGTCACCGAAGTGCTTCTTCCCCAGTCGTAGGTATGTTTCGTATATGTAGGGGATGTAGCGCGTGTCCGGCGTAAGTTCGAGGTAGGATGAAAACGGGTCGTCAAAGTCAGGCCATAACGTCATCTTTCCACGTGTCGTGAGATTTTGAAGCGAAAAGAACACGAAGCGTGCCGTGTTCATCGCGTCGGCCCGGCTGCCGCCGATCTGTCCCTCGGTGTAGTGATCTCCCCAACTGGACCAATAAAGAGAATGGGCGAAGGCGTTTCGCCAATCGAGTGGGCCGTACTGGTTGACCATCAGGTCGAGCATCCAGTCGAGATCGAATCGGTAGCGCTCGCGCAGAATTTTGGACCGAACCGCCGCCAGGAGGCGGTCTACCGGTTCGATGTTGTTCTCTGCGGTCAGCAGCTCAAGTCGGCGCGATTTTGGTGTGTCCGCCTTCGGCGCATCCTTGAGCAGTTGGGCTGCCATCAGCTCGGGGCGAATGTGTCTGGCGACGAATTCCAGCAGCATAATGTCGGGATGAAGGTCAAGCTCGCGCAGTTCGTCGACCAGTAGCGCGACCTGAGAATCATCCTCAAGGAATCCATCCAGATCCCGCGGCGCGTCGACGATCTTGCGGAACCAGTCAAAGTATTCCTCCTCGGTAATCGCGACGATCGGCGCGCCCAGTACACGCTCCATGTCGACGGCGAGTGCCCGCTTGTAGTTGAGATGTTCGTCATCCAGAAAGTCGCCGATTTTGTGCCAGTAAATCCAGGCGAGCTCCTTGTACAGCGTTACGGATTTGGGGTTGTACACCAGCCCGCGGTCTCGGAGGAGCTCGATACCGTTGCGCACCCATCGCCACCTCGCCTCCGGTGTGTATTGCGAGACCGAGATGTTGTACGCCATGTTCCAGGCTGCATACGCCCACACGTTTGGAAAACGCGGGGCGAGCGCGCAGACTGTGTTGTGAAGTTGCATGGCTTCGTAAACTTTGCCGTGTTCTTGCAACCTCTGCGCGCGTGTTGAGGCCCAGACGATCGCCAGCGCTCGAAAGGTTCCGAGCTTGCCCAGCAACTCGATGTACGGCGGAAGCGTTCCGATCATTTCCGGATCGATCACCAGTTGTCGTTCCTTGCGGATTGCGTTGATGGGGGTCAGCAGGAAACCGGCCGAGAATAAGCAGACGGTCGCCAGCGCACCGGCGATCCACTGAACGGCCCACTCCCGGCGTTGGGCCGATCGACGTGCGATCAGGTGCTCGGGCAAAGAATGTTGCAACGTCTGCGTCATGGTGAATCCGTACAGGGCATCGTTTAGAACGATACTTCCGCGACTTCGCGTCTGTGGAACAGGAGCACGGCCAGCCCGAGCACGATGACGGTTTGGATCAACACGAGCTCGGTCACGGCTTGCAGCACCCAGACGAGGCTGACGTTCCGCCCGTTTACGAACGTCTCCACCGCGTCGTAGTATCCAAAATCGGGAATGATCCAGTGAACCGTCGAGTACAAGTAGGTGAACGACTGTACGAAGAATTCCTTGGCGGACGAGAACATCGTTGCATAGTCGTCCGACGCAAAGTCGAGCGCCTCGGTGAGGAAGGATCGCGTACCGGCCAGGATGTATACCGTGAACGAAGTCAGACAAGCAACGGGAAACGAAAAGACGGTCGTCCCCAGAAGCGCTACGGCGGCGAGGAACATCAGTTTGCACTGCATCAGAATCAGCAGGCGCACGAAGTTCCACTCGAACGATCCGACGACAAAAAGAATCTCGACGGGGTCCGACTTGCGGAATTCGATAACGTTGTTGTGCTGCCGCTCACCCTCGTAGGGATTGCGGTTGTAAAACCGGACGAGCAAGGTGTGGTCGTCCGCAACGGCATCGGCGGGAACCTGGATGGTGTGGTATCGTCCTACGACGTGCCGCGTGGGAATCGGATATTCGCGTGTGCCCTTCATGGCGTCACCAAAAACCCATGCCCCGCGGAAGATTTCGTCCGGAGCGTATTGGGTGACCTCCGTCTTGTAACGAAGCTGGATCGTGTTGCCCTTCGAACGATCGCAGAGGACGTTCTCGAATTCGAACACGCGCGCGTCGAGCGGCCCGACCACACGCCAGCGAGCTTCGTGTTTTTGGGCCAACCGTTTCTTCTCAGCGTCCGGTCTGATATCCCCAGCGTTCGCGTAGAGGCCTTGCTCGAGGTTGCGCTCGAACTCCAGTTCGGCGTCATCGCTAAAGTCGGGTATCTTCGTTTGCAGTGCGTGCCTCGCTACGAGCACTTCGTTCACCAACTCGGCCTCGTCGAATCGATTGTCGATGGGCGGGTGCGTGCTCTTGATGTAGTAAACCATCCCGTAGATCGTAGCGCCGGCGCAGGCGAGGAAGGCGGCGTTCAGCACCGTCATCCCCAACCACTTGCCCACGATAAACTGCCATCGCGGCACGGGTTTGGACATGACGAGAAAAATCTGGTGGTGGACGAATTCGTCGGACAGCGAGCGGGACATGAAGATCGTCAGCATGCTCAGCAGAACAGCCGTGGCGCTCAGGCCGTACGACATGAAACTTTGTACCGCCCCCGTCAGTGAGCTGTCGCCTTTGATCGTAAGGGGAACGCCGAGGATGACCATTCCGATCAGTGCGAGAAAGACGAGGGCGATTTTCATCCGAATGCCCTCGGCGATCATGAGTCGTGCGACGGCCAACGCCTGGCTCATGGTTCGTCGTCCCCGTCGGTCGACGGGCTCGGGTCGCTACGATTCAAGAGCCCATCGATCACCCCGGCGTCCGCCGAGCGTTTCGCGGGCGGGTCCGCAGACGAATCCGCGGGCCCGTCGCCGCCCGGTGGAGTCGCCTTCTCCACCGCCTGGTCGGACCCGTCCGACTCGTCGTGTCTGGATTCGACGAGATGGTCGATGACCTCGCGTGATGGTTCGGACTTCGATGGGATCACGACGGGCACGGCCCGTTCGATGTCCAAAGGTTTCTCTGCGGACGCTTCGACGAGGCGTTCAACGAGCCCCTCTGTCGTCGCTTCGGTCGGTTTTCGGAGGAATTCGGGGATCGCCCCGCCGCCGCGTGCGCCGGACGTCTGAATGTTTGCAGCCTGGGCCTCCTCTACGATCTGCAGGAAGAAATCTTCGAGCTTCACGCGCGGGTTCGATACCTCAAGGATGTCGCGCTTTTCCAGTCGCGTGACGAGCTGGCGGATTTGCTGAATCGTTGCCTCGGATAGCGGCGGCGTCGTGATTTGGGTCACGTCGCGGCGGCGAAGAAGTTCGCTGAGGTCTCCCGCGGCGCGTTGCTGTCCCCCGTAAAGGATCGTAACGCGATCGCACACGTCTTCGACGTCCGCCAGGACGTGGCTTGAGAGCAGGATGGTTTTTCCCTTCTTGCCCAGGGAGCGGATGACGTCTTTGATCTGGCGGGCACCGATCGGGTCCAGCCCGGACGTCGGCTCGTCGAGGATCAAAAAATCCGGGTCGTTGATCAGCGCCTGGGCCAGGCCGATGCGGCGGGCCATGCCCTTGCTGTATTCGCCCATCCGGCGCTTCGCCTCGTGCTTCAAGCCGACCATGTCGAGAAGGCGCTCCGTACGCTCACGACGAACGCGACGGGGCAGGCGAAAGAGTTGGCCGTAATAGTCGAGTGTCTCGCGGGCGACCAGAAAGCGATAGAGGTACGACTCTTCCGGGAGAAAACCGATACGTTCCTTGACGCGTACGTCGGTGGGGGACTTTCCAAACACGGAAATGCGTCCGCGCGTCGGGTAGAGCAGCCCGAGCATCATCTTGATGGTCGTCGTCTTGCCCGAGCCGTTGGGTCCGAGAAGTCCGAAGATCTCACCCGGTCTGATTTCGAGGTTCAGATCCTTGACGGCTTCGACGCGAGGGCGGCGCCAAAAATCGCGAAAGGTCTTGCAGAGTCCGGCCGTCTGAACGACCGGAAGCGTTGATTCAGCCATCGATGACACTCATTGTTTGACAAACCCGCGTCACTTGAGTTCGCGCCGCTGGGGCGAGCGTCACTCGTGTTCCCATCCAACCGGAACGTATCTTTTGGGACGAAGTTTGCTCGGGTCAAACTCTTGCTCCGCAAGGCGCTCACGCTCCGTCGTTTTCGCCTGTCGCGGATCGAACGGGATTTTGATCCGAATCTCAACGCCCGGAGGCCGAAAGATCTTTGTGACGCCGGAGTAGTTGAGAATCTCCTCGCGCGTCTCCTCCCAGAGTCGACCGATCAACATCGCGGGGTTACGCCTGTATTCGGGAAGGAGTGTTCGGTACTCTTCCACATCGCCCTGCATCTGGCCGACCACTACCGAAAGATAGCTTCCCGCGTCCTTAATCATGCGCCCAGCTTGACCTTCGACGTCGTGTTCCAAGGTGCGGCTGAGTTCCGCCCGTGCGCTTTCCAAGCGCTGGCGGGCCGCCGCGCTCGAGGTTTCCGTGTCGGCACGTTCGAGGCGTTCGATTTCGTCAAGCAACGAAATCAGTCGCGTATAGGCGGCACCGGCGGCTTCGTTAAGCGTCTTGGTCCGCGCTTGCTCGGCGTCGCGGATTTTCTTCTGTTTAAGATTCTCGGCGCGCTGCGTGTTATCAAACGCGTCTCGAACGGCAAGCGGCGGGGTCGGCTCAAACATCTCGATCCGCTTAACGCTCAACCCGCTGTTCAACTCGGCGAGTCGGGCGTTGACACGACGTATCATCTGGGACTGAACGCGGTCGACGCGCGTTCGAATGATCTCCTCAGCCGTCATTTCGCTGGCTACGTGAATGCCGATCGTTTCGACCATCGTCTGAATCAGATCCTCGGCCGCTTCCAGTTTGTCACTGACGATGTTCGAGACGTAGCTTCGGACGTCGTCGATTTTGTAGGTGACTTTCCAGCGGACGTGGACCAGTCCGCCGTCGGATGCGAGCAGCGCCCCGTCGCGTATGGGATGCAGACCGCCGGACCTCGGCGAGATAAACGACAGCGGTTTGCCGATCTCCTCGGGACGTCGCTTGAAGGTGTGACTGTCGACGGTCAGATCGTTGCTCTTCATCGTGGGAAGCGGGACGATTTCGTCGATGGGAAAGGGGAACGCCCAAACGAGCCCGGCCTCGTGAACCCCTGGAGCAAGGTCACCGAGGCGTAGCAACAACGCCTGCTCGTGACTCTCAATACGTCGAACGTTCGACACCAGGTAGAGCAGGACAAGGAGCAGCATGATCCCTTTGAGGATTCGGAAGCTCGCGCGAAGTGCGTCAGCCAGGGACTGATTCGCGGCGTCCAGCGGCTCTTCCCGTACGCCGAGTTCGTCGTCTGCCTGCTTGGAAGTTGTTGGGTCGTGTACCTGCATGGTTCGCCAGCTGAGCTAAGGGATAGAAGTTGGGCGAATCGCCTTTCGACCCGCTTCCTCAAAGACGTCGTACGGCGACTGTCCCGAATAGAGAATGAGCGTCGCCCTCGTGCGTAGCGACCGGGCAGTAGCCCGCAGTTTGTCCAGAAAGATTCTCAATTCCGGGTTTTCCTCGAATTCCTTGTAGTACGCGCTGACGACGCGCTGGGCGTCCGACTCGATTTCGTTGACCTTACGCTGGGCGGCGGAGATGATTCGTTCTTCGACCGCCTTGGCGTTCGCTTGAATGTCCGCCGCTCGGGCGTCTCCCTCCGCGAGATAGCGGGAAGCCTTCGCTTGCTCGTGGGACTTCATGCTGTCGAAAATGGCGGTCGTCACCGCCTGCGGCAGTCCGAGCTTCTTAATGCCGAACCCGACGATCTCGATGCCCAGTTCGTCGCTCACGTCGTCGGCGATGGCGCTCTGCATTTCCAGTTCGATTTCGCGCAGCTTGCGTTTTTCGGCATCTGTAGAAACAAACTCGCTGAACGTGTGTTGACCGACGATGGCCTGCTTGTGTGTAACGATCGTTGTTCGCAGTTTGCGTTCGCCCTCTTCCTCGCTGACGGGAAAGTTCGTATGGAATATCGACGGATCCTTAATCCGCCACAGGGTAAACGTCGTGAGCAGAATGTTCTTGCCGTCGTTGGTGCGCGTCTCTTCCGTTTTGTCCACGAGTGTGCGAATACGCTTGTCGTACACGACGACGGTTTGAATCGGCGCGGGCCACTTGAACTTTAGACCCGGCTCGGTGATGGCGTCCTTGGTGGGCTGTCCCCACGTCTTTTTAATCGCGACTTCAGTGAACCGCACCTGAAACGTGCACATGTACAGTAAGAGCACGACGGCGAGGAATACGGCGGCGACGATCGTACCAAGATTTTTCATCAGACTTACAACTCCCGTATCGAGGGCATCTACTTCTTGCTACGTTCTTTCTCGATGCCCCCTAGCAGAACTTCGTCGAGACCACCTTCTTTTTCCGTTTCATACTCAATGATGACTTCCCGCGGATCGCCGACGATCAGATACTTGCGAACGTCGCCGAGCTCAGCCCAGACGTCGAGGCGCTTTCGCTCCATGTAGAGTTCCGGTGCCGCGCGGAACGCCACGAGATCGGTCTTGAACGCTCGCACCTTCGCAGCCGCACGGCTGATCCTTCGAATCGCGATGACGCGGGCGTCTGCAATGCGTGCCGCCGCCTCCCCGCTGAGCGGTGGGATACCCTTCTCGAGATTCCCGACGAGCAGATCGTTGACGTTCTGCTGCGCCTCGAGCAGCTTGGCTTGGTCCGCTTTGGGATCCGCCTGCAAGCGTTCCCAGACGCGGATGACGTCGTCCAGTACGCGAGCGCGCGACTCGGTCCCCGCGACCGAAGTCAGAATCCGCTGTGCTAGACCTCTAGCGGCGTTGATGGTGGCGGCTTTCAGTGTTTCCGCCTTTATAACTTGTTGGAACGCGTCGGCGACGCCGCCCTTGGCCGGCGGCTGAGCCC
>JADFRO010000031.1 GCA_022561255.1 Planctomycetota bacterium
GACATCGTCCTCGTGATTTACACGCCGACCACCGGTTCCGTCGCCGCTCTCAAAACGATCCGCGACTTCCTGCCCGACTACGTTCGCGTGACGCCGCTTGAGGACCAAAACCGTGTTACGATCTTCGCGCTCGTCAGCGACATCGAGAAGTATATCGAGTTGATCGACTTTTTCCTTACGCGCAGCGGCAAAGACCCGCGCACTATCGAGCGCATCAAGATTCACCACATCGCGCCGTCGGAAGCATTATCCAAGCTGGGACAGCTCATGTCGCTCGACGGGGCTGGCGTCGTTCGCGCTTCGCCGCGGTCAGCTCGTGGCCGGGACTCCGCCACGCTCGAGGGCATCCCCGAACCGGCGGTCACCATCATTCCCGAGGACATTCAGGGGTTTCTCCTGGTCCGCGCGATGAAGGGTAAGATCGATGAGATCAAACTTCTACTGCCGTACATCGACGTTGACACCAAGAGCGGTCGGTTTAGGCCGGTTATCATCCAAGTTGAGCATGGGGTGGCGGCCGATCTGATCCCCACGGTTCAGCAGATCCTCACCGCAACGAGTTCGACGGCCCTCGCTGCAAAGAGCGGGTCCAAGCGTTCGACGCGTTCGACGCGGACGGTCAAGACCGGCGCGGCGTTCGGCGCAGCAGCGGGCTCCGTCGCGCTGATCGCACATCCTGCAGAGAACTCGATTATCGTTCTGGCCTCCGAAGAGGCGGATGTTGACGAGGTGCGCGAAATCGTCCGGATCCTCGACGTGCCACGCGTGGTCGATTGGCAAAACATTCCGATCCATAACGGTGACGCCGCCAAGATCAACGAGGCCGTTGTCACCATGATCGGGGTGAAGTCTCCCGAGGGCGCATCAAACGATTTTCATCTGTTCACCGGTCCCGATGAAGAGTCACTCTGGTTCCAGGGTACGCCGCAGTACCTTGCTGACGTGCGCGAACTCGTCGCGCTGCTGGACGTGCCGGAGAACCCCGTAACGTTGCACATCGAACGTATCATCCATCAGGAGCCGAGCTTCGTCGTCAGCATGTTGGAGGAGTTCGCGGACGCAAGCGGTTCGTCTTCGGTGTCATTGGCCACGACTCCAAAGGGCAAGAAGAGACGTGGCGGGACGCGTGTAAGATCGGTGTCCGTTTCGAAGCTTACCGCGGATGACCCCGGTAAGCGCATCTTCGTGCTGTGCAACGCAAAGGAGTGGGACGAGTACCTGCCGCTGATCAAACAGCTCGATCAGCCCACCCAAGAGGGAGAGCTGTTTACGCGGCTGATGGTCCAAAACATCAACGCTCAGACCGCAATTGACAATCTGGGACGGATGTTGACGACCATTCCGAGTATCACGTCCGACGTTCGCCTGATCGCTACCGACGAGGGGATTCTTGTCATCGGGGCGACGCAACCGCAGATCGCCAAGATCAAGACGTTTCTGGCCATCGTGGACAAGCCGTCGACGATCGAGCGACGTACGTTTGAAATCCTTTATGCCGATCCCGCAGAGATTAAATCTCTGATCGAAACGTTCGTGGCCGGAAAACCCGCCAAGCCCAAGTCGCGCCGCAGGTCCAAACCTGAAGGCGGCAAGGGAGTCGCGGGCGCAAGAGCTACGACCGCAGTCGAATCGCTGTTAGACGACGAGATGAAAATCGTTCAGCTCGGCAGTCAGTTGATCGTTGAGGCCAGCAGAGCTCGTCTGGACGAGGTGGCGCTGCTCATCAAAGACTTCGACGTCGAGCAAACGGAAACGGAGATGCGCGTCTACGATGATTTCCCGCGTGGAGCGGACATCGAGCGTATCGCCGATACGATTTCCTCCGTACTGTCCGGGACGCCGATCGCCAAGAGAGGCGGACGGCGGACCAAAGACGCCGCGTCCGGCGGCGCGTCGTCCGACGCCCCGCGTTTTATTCCCCAACCGGCGTCAGGCCGACTTGTGGTTATCGCCCAGCCGAGGGTGTTCGTAGAGGTCGAAAAACTGCTCGACGTACTTCGTCATGAACCGCCCTCCATTCCGTACGTCGTCGAGTTTGTAGAGGTCAAATTCCTCGACCCCGACGATTTGATTGACCTGATCGAACCCATCTTGAGCATAAAGGTCCGCGGATTGCTTGACTCGGGCGAACTCGAAGATTCGGTCGAAGGCCCCGTCGAGGCACAAAGGAAGCGACAACGCAAAGCTATGGGCAAGGACGCCGGAGACAATCGCTATCACATCGCTGCCGACGTGGCCAACAGTCGGATCGTAATCGCAGCGCCACAGATCATTGTCGATCAGGTGCGTGAGTTGGTGCCCCTCTTCGACACGCCCGGCGCCGGAAAACCGCCGATCTTCAGGACTGTCGAACTCAAGAACGCCTCCCCGGGCGAGATGATCCAGGCCATCAAAGAGATGATCGGGCGAAAGTCTCCCAATCGACTCGGCCGAAGCAAACGGGCGTCCAAGGCGGGCGGCAAGGCAAGCAAGTCGAAAAAGGAAACCGCAACCGGTGAATCACTCACGATCGTCGAAGCCCCCGGCGGGACCGCGATCGTGCTGATGGGGCTCGAAGCCGACGTTGAGCAGGCCATCGAGTGGATTCAATATCTCGATGGAATTGCCGAGGAACGGCAGGTGATCAAGGTCTACAACGTCGAGGGCACGGACGTAGGCACGCTTTTTGACTTGGTCGTCAGTATCGTCGACACGCCCGGCAAGACGGCACCCAAACCGCGCCGGCCGTCGGTCGGTCGTCGCGGTAAAAAGGACGAACCCGATGAGTTTGTCACCAGCCGGACGCACAACGGTGCGAACCTCTACATCCAGGCCGACCTGATTGCCCGAACGATGCTCGTTGCGACAACGCCGGACAGAATCGTGGAGATCGATGCCATCATCGATGTGTTCATCGACCCTACCACACCCAGTCTCTGGCCGGAGACCCGTTCCATTCCGAAGTTCCTTTACGACTTGGAGTACGTCGACGCTTTCGACGCAAGCTGGGATCTGGAAGGCGTACTGGTCGCCCTGTGGGAGCCGCCCGATGAGCTCCCCAAGGTAGAGTCCGCTATGTTCGGGTCCGGCAACATTCTTATCGTGCGCTATCCTCACGAGGATCGTTTCGACGACATCCGCGAGCTCATTCGCAAGTACGTCGACGTTCGGTCGCCGGCGGACATGGCGATTGTACGCCGCTCCTTCTCTGTGCCGGAAGGGCTCACCGCAGAGGAAGCGGCGCGTCGGATGAAAATGAACCACCCGGAAATTGATATCGATCTTCAGCACCTCGCGCCAGAGCAGGAACCCGACTACGGTATCGAGCGACTCAGACCACCCCAGAACAACGGTCGCGGGACTGGTCGTGGGCATCCCTGCGCGATGCCGGGTGCGTTCCGCGCGGGTGCGCAGGCCATTCTCGCGGCGATGACGGTGCAGAATGAGTCGTCTGTCGGCGGTGATGGTCAGGCGAAGCGTGCCAAGCTCAAGACCAAGGGCAAGATCAAGACGAAGTCCAAGGCTGACGCTCTTCGCGCGCAACAGCAGACGCCGGATGAGCAAGAGCCGGCGGCGACGGCTGACGATCTGATTCGCAACGTCGCCAAGCCCTTGACCGAGGCGAAAAATGTGGGCACAGCGGACCGCGACGATCGGGACGCCGCCGCGAAGCAAACGCGCGAGCGTACTTCCAGCCGCAAACTGCACTTCGGCCAAGAGCTGACACTTAAGTACGACAGCGAGAAAGGAATTATTGTTGCGGAAGGGCCTGCTGGCGTTGTCGAGGACGTTCCGGATTGGTTCGATACGCTGAAGGAGGAGATCAGCGAGATCCCGACCAAACCTGACATTCGCATCTTCCGCGTGCGCTACATCGACGTCTTCACGGCGCAGGACATCATCGAAGAGATGTTCAACGCCACCAGACAGCAGCGGCAGGCGGCGCAGCGCGCTCAGCAACTGGCGCAGCGCGCTCAGCAGCTGGCACAGCGACAGCAGCGCGGTCAGCGCCAAGGAGCCCAGCAGGGTGAAGAGGAGCAGGGCGGCCGCGGTGGGCGTCAGCAGGGACGCCCGGGTCAGCAGCAGCAACGTCCCCAGCCAGCCGCCCCCCAGCTTCCGCCGACAACGGTGCGCGTCTATCCCAATCCGCGCGATCGCACGTTGATCCTTCGCGCCGAAACCAGTCAATACCCGCAGATTCGTGAGCTGCTGGCGATCATCGACCAGCCCAAACCGATCGACAGTTTCATGCGAACCTACGTGCTCGAAAAGCTCAACGCGGCCGAGGTCGAGGAGATGCTCAGCGAGATGCTGGGTTTAGGCAAAGGCACGGGTCGAACTCGGCGACGCGCCAGCCGCCCGGGTGGTGGCGCCGGTGGTGGTGGCGGTTCCGCCATCGGGCCGGGCTCACAGCTACCTCAAACGATTCTGCAGGAAAATGTTACGGGAACCAACCGCCTGGGCATCGATCCGGAGGACATCAAGCTGTTTAGCAGTGAGGCGGCCAACACGATCATGGCCATGGCGCCGACCGCGGCGCTCGATTTCATCGGTGAATTGATCGGCAAGCTCGAAAGCGGCGACATTCCCGACCGCCTCACGCGGTACTATACGCTCAAGCACGCCGACGTGGGGGAAGTGGTTGACTATCTGATCGCTTATTTCGATGAAAGTTTGCCCGGCCGAGCGAGGAAGCGTAAGAGTGGCGACAGCGGAAAGTCCGGCGGGGCTGGGTCGGCCAACTCGCCGAGCTTCATGGCCTACGCCCGGTTGAACCTGATGACCGTTCAAGCGACTGAGGTGCAACTCGAAGAGATCAGCGAGATCGTCGACAGGCTCGACGTAGACGAGGGTGCCGGCGAGTGGCGTCACGTCAAGGTGAGTCACGCCGACGCCAAGCTGGTCGCCGACACACTTTCCGAAATGTACGGTACTAAAGGTGGTCGTAGATCCGCTAGCAAGCGCGGCGGCAGCGGTTCCGCAGCGGAACCGAAGTTCATTGGAGACGAAGGTGGCGGTATCGTTTTCTTCAGTGCGCCGGCGAACCTCCACGACAAAATCCTCAATACCGTTGCCGAGCTCGAAGAGCAGTACAAAGACATCCTGGGCAAGCCGCGCGTCATCGTGCTCAAGCATGGCAGACCGAGCGTGATCGCTGCCGCGATCGAGAAGGCGTACGACATCAAACGCGGCGGAAAGTCGGGCGGCAAGAAAACGCGACGGTTCACGGTCACGCCGCATGACGCGTCGAGGCGGATTTTCGTCATGGCGGATGAGACCTTGTTCGACGAGATTGCTTCGCTCGCGCAGACCCTCGACCAACCCGGCGAGATGCCGGAGTTCCGCATTTATCCTCTTGAGCACGTTTCCGCACCGGCTGTGCACGAGCAGTTGACCAAGCTCATGGCTGACTACATGCGGCAGGTCGCCTCGGCGCGCGGTAAGACCAACAGCGAGCCTTTCAGCGTGCAGGTCGACGAAACGGCCAATGCGCTAATCGTTCTGGGCGGTCCGACCGTGTTCGGTTTTCTGGAGGAAAATCTTCGCAAGATCGACAACCCCGCCTACGGTGGTAAGGACAACGTTCACGTCGTCGAGGTCAAGCACGCCGATCCCGCCTCGCTCGCCAGGATCCTTACGGAAATTTACGTTCGGGGCGGGAAGAAGAAGGGCGGCTCGTCGATAGCCATCGCCGCGCTCGACGGCTCGCAGGCGCTGCTTATCAAGAGTAATCCCAAAGATTTCGAGCGGATCGCGGAAACGATCGCAGAGCTCGACGCGCCGGACGTATCGACCGGCGGCGAGGTTCGCGTGGTGACGCTTCTCTACGCCGACTCCGCTGAAATACTCGCAGCGATGCAGGAGTACTTGCGCAAGTCGGGCGGCGGCCGTGGGCGCGGCCGTGAACTCGCCGGTGGCGTTCGCATCAGCGCGATGAAACAGAGCAACGCAATCATGATCGCGGGCGACCTGGAAGAACTTGATCGGCTGGAAGGCATCATCGACACGATGGACATCGCCGGTGAGAAGGGCAGCATCCCGCAGATCATCCCCATCCAATACGCCAACGCCGGAATGCTGGTGGCGACGCTCAAGGAGATGTTCACCGAGGCCAAGGGCAGCAGAGGACGCAACTACGCGCCGCCGATTATCGTCGCCGACGAAAGCAGCAACGCCCTGATCGTCCGAGCGGCGCCGGCGGACCTCGCCTCGATTCTGGGATTGATCAAGAGCATCGATACGGAGGACAAGAAGGATCAGACGCCGTTTAAGATCATCAAACTTGCGGCGGGCATTAACGTGGCTGATCTGGCGGACATGGTTCAGAGCACGATCAACGACACGGCCAAGGCTCGTGCCGGTTCCGGCAAACGTGGCTCGACGGTCCCCAAGATTTCCGCAACGCCTGATTTGCGGACCAATACGATCACGCTGTCGGGCCACGGATCGCTGTTCGCCGACGCGGAAGCGATGATCCATGCGCTCGAAGAGATGGGTCCAGCCGGTGGAAAGACAACGCGAATCGTGACGATCAACCGGATCGCGGTCGACGAGGTTGAGCGGTTGATCGAGCAGTTGACGCAGCAGTCGTCGGGCCAGCGCCGCACGACACGCCGATCGAGTGGAAACCGGTCACAGCCTCGCCGCCGCGGAAGTGGGCGTCGGCCTTAGTGAACGATGGCGCGGACGTGCCGCGTATGTAAGTAACCGCGCCGCCGAACGGCGCGCGGGTTAAAACAGGTCGGACCATGGAAGGCCGACCGGGCTCATCCTTGAGTGAGGATTGTTGGGATGACAGGAAAGAACGGAAACTTCGGTTCGGGCGACTCGTTTTGCACGCGTATCACGATGGCGTTGGTGATGGCACTGCCGCTCAGCGTTGCACCCGCTTGGGCTCAGCAGCAAGCGGGCGAACAGCCTCGGTCGAAGAGGGCCACGGACGCTCCACAGAAGCGGACCGATGCGCAAAAGGCGGTGCAGTCGCTTCGTCGAGAAACCGTTGACTCATCCGAGTCGCGCCTCGACGAGATGATCCGGGGGCTTGATCCCGAGATTCTAGCCCGTTTGACCGGCGCGGACGTAACGGTAGAGATCATCGGCAATCAGTTGATTCTTCAGGGCCCGGAAGAGGCGGTGGCCGTGCTGGAGCTTCTCATTCGAGGGCTCGACGCGGAGCGCGAGCCCAAAGTGTTGGAGATTGTCACCGTTACGGAACGCGACGCCAAGGAAATCGCGCGCACCGTTCAGGAGGCCATCCGCATGGCGCTCGCGACACCCAACATGCGCCCCGAGGATGAGGTCACGCTGACCGCGCTGTCGTCCAATGTGTTGCTTGTGGCGGCGCTACCCAGAGAGATCGATTGGGTGATCGACGTGATTCAGAAGGTCGACGCCGTGCCCGATCCGCTCGGCGACATCGAGCTCATGACCTTCCAGATTCAGTACCGCAAGGCCAGTGACGTCGCTACGGAACTCAAAAACATTATTACATCTCTTCGCGAAGCACGCGGCGCCGGTAAGGAAAAAGACAAGCTCCAGATCATTCCGAACAATGCCAACAACACGATTACGGTGACCGCGCGAGAGGCTGAGCGTGAGACCATTCAAAAGTTGATCAACCAGATCGACGTCGAGCCCGTCAAGGGATTCGGCGAGGTCAAGCTGACGATCTTTCCGCTGATCCACTCCAAGGCGGATGAGTTGGCCGGTGTGATTGAGGAGCTTCTCGCTTCGGAGTCCGGCGGGAGCGATGCCGTGGCCGAAGTTATTTATCGACTCAGCATCAGCAAAGCGAGCCCCGACGGAACGATCACCGAGCTGTCACCGATCGATCTGCAAAAACCGATGCGCATCATCGCCGACCGCGGAACGAACAGTCTGATCGTTGCGACGGTCGAGGAGAACGTCGCCCCGATGGGCGAGCTGATCCGCCTGCTGGACGGCGTGCCGCTTGGCGAAGAGATCGTCGTTAGATTGTTTCCCCTGCGTTTCGCAACGGCCGACGCCATCGGGGAAATCATCCGAGGCATGTTCGATGAGGGTAAGAACCTTTCCCAAGACCCCGACGGAAGCGGTGACGATGCCGTTCCGGAAGGGGAAACGGGCGAGGCGCTCGTATACAACATAGGCATCGCCGACGATCCACGCACGAACACGCTGATCGTATCGGGCCGCCCCGAACAACTGGCCCTGGTCGCCGACATCGTAAACCAACTGGATCGACCGGCCACGGCGCTGAAGTTTCCGTTGCGGTTCATTCAACTGGAATACTCAGACGCCTCGCAGCTCGGCCAGACGATTACGGAGCTGTTCGATCAGCGCTTCGAGTCGGCCCAGTCGATGGGAGCCAACGGTGCGGCGCTGGAGCGCGAGCGCGTGTTCCTCAGTGTCGATTTGCGCAGCAACTCGCTGATCGTTTCCGCCTCGGAGGAAAACTTCGCGGAGATCGCCCACATCGCCAAACAACTTGATGCGAAACCGGGGAGGCTGTTCGATCAGATTCGACTCATCCGGTGTGAGCGTCTCGCCGCCGCCAGCCTCAAGGAAAAGATCGAGGAACTCTGGCAGCGCAAAGCGGACCTCCGGCGTGAGGCCGACATGCTCGAAGATCTTCCCATCGTCGTCGCTGATGAACGAAGCAACTCGCTGATCGTCGCGTCCAGCATGGAGGACTACGAGGAAATCGTTCGGCTCGTCCGGACGTTGGAAGCCCAGCCGCTCATCGACGACATGCAATTGTTCAAACTCGATTACGCCGACGCTCTGGTGATCGCCGACATGCTCGATGAATTGTTCGACGGAATAGCCGCGCAGTCCGAGTCGTTCCAGGCACCGACCATCATACCGGACCCGCGAAGCAACGCCCTCGTCGTAGCCGCCACACGCGACACGATGGAACGCGTCGAGGATGCCATCCAGCGGTTGGACGTCGAAGCCGGTCCGTTGACGGCGGTCTTCAAGGTTTACTCGCTCGTGCATGCATCGGCTGGACAGCTTGCCTCGCGCATCCAGGAGCTGTTCGATTCGCGCGGCGAGGGCGACCAGTCAACACGAACGCCCGTCGTCGTTCTCGCGGATGAGTCGTCCAACAGTCTCATCGTCAGTGCATCACGCGACGACCACATTGCGACCGTCAGTCTTCTCGAACTGCTCGATTCGCCGTCCACGCTTTCCAGACATTTCCGAATCTTCTCCCTAAAAATGGCGAAGGCTACGAACGTCGCCGAAAAGCTCGACGCTCTTTTCCAGTCGCAGACCGACGGAGGGAGCGGTCGGGCGGATGCCATCGCGGTCGAGGCGGATGAACGCACCAACTCGATCATCGTCTGGGCGGCGCCCAGTCAGATGACCAACATCGGCGTCGTGATCACCAAGCTCGATACCTCCACACCGGCTGTAGAGATGATGGTCAAGGTGATTCAATTACGCCAGGCGCTGGCCGAGGACTTCGCGACGCTCCTTGAAGATACGTTCGTCGGAGACGACGCCGGAACGGACAACGAGCGGGCGATTATCGTCTCGTTCTTGCAGCGAACGCCGGACGGCGGTGAGGTGGTTCGCAAGCTGCTGCGGCAGGACATACGCATTACGCCGGACGCGCGTACGAACTCGCTCATGGTGATGGCCCCGGTGGACAGCATGGCCATGCTTGAAGCGATGATCCAGGACTTCGATCGCATCCGCCCGGTGACTTCCGAGATCCGACTGTTTCCGCTGATTAACAGCGATGCGGACACCATGGTCGAACAGCTAACCGAACTGTTCCAGGCGGACGGCGGCGGAGACGGTGAGACGCAAAGCCAACTGGTCTTCGGCGATGCCATGGGTGAGATGGATCTGGCGAGCATCGGTCAGGAGCTTCGTTTCGCTTCCGATTCGCGAACCAATACCCTGATCGCCGTGGGAGCCGAGGTCTATCTCGGCATGGTTGAGGATCTCGTTCGGTATCTGGACTCTCAAGAGGCCGAAGATCGCATCGTCGAAGTCTACCAAACCAAATTTGTCGACGCGACACAGCTTCAGCAGGCGATTCAGGGATTCATCGCGCAGGAACTCGACGTGCTGGGTGAGGGCGACGACGAAGAGTCGCGCATGCGTCGCATGGAGCGTCAGGTCTCGGTGGAAGCCATCGGCGACGAGGACGAGGGCAGCAGCAGTCTGTTGGTCGGCACGAGTCGCCGGGCCTATCAGCGGACGATGGCGATGATTCAGGGGCTCGATCGCCCGGAGCCGCAGGTGATGATTTCCGTGTTGATCGCCGAGGTAACGTTGTCCGACGACATCGACCTCGGCGTCGAAATCGCCGGACAGAATCTACGATTCTCAGAAAACGCGGTCCTCGGCCCCAACGGCATCATTCAGGGAAGCGACTTCGACTTTATCGCCGGCACCGACCTCGGGGCGGCCGGGCTGGGACTCGGCGGCTTCAACTTCACCATCACCGGCGAGGACTTCAGTTTCCTTTTTAGAGCGCTGCAGGCTGATAGTCGCCTGGAAGTGCTTTCCCGTCCGGTCCTGATGGTACGCAACGGCGACGAGGGGAAGATTACCATCGCCGATCAGGTGCCGATCGTTTCCGGATCGCAGATCAACATCACGGGCTCCATCAACGCCACGATCACAAGAGAGGACGTCGGCATCGTCCTCACTGCCACGCCCCACATCAGCCCGGACGGTTACGTCACCATCGAATTGAAGCAGGAAATATCCAACATCGGCGAGAACATCCAATTGACCGAGGGCGTCGCCTCTCCGATTTTCTCGACGCGCGAGGTTGAGACCAACGTGACGGTTCGCGACGGAGAGACCGTCGTGATCGGAGGTTTGATTCAAACCAGTATATCGAGCAGCGTGACGAAAGTCCCGATTCTCGGAGATATTCCGATCCTGGGCGCGCTGTTCCGCACGACTTCCAGCTCGATGCGAAAGACGGAACTTCTTGTCGTCTTGACCGTCGACATCCTGCGCACCGACGAGGACGTGCATCGAATGTCTCTCGAGCAGCGCGACATCATGGGGCTCTCGGAAGCGATTCTGCAAAGCCCCCTGATGGAAGGTCTCCGCATTACCGCTGACGAGACGGTCCTCGGTCCCAAGCCGGACGCGACTCCCGAGCGCCCGTCCTCGACCAAGCCTCCCGTCGAAGCGGTGGACCCACGACGTAAGCAGTACGGACCGCGTACCAAGACGTACGGTCCCTTGATTCGGCCGTCGAACACAAGGGCTACCGCGTCACTGCCCGTTTACGGACCCATGATCGCGCGCAGGACGCTCGCGGAGTGACCGATCTTACCGGAACCAATGATGAATAAGTGCCTACGAAATCAACTTGGGTTTTTGCCAGTTACGATGTTCTTGCTCGTCGCGCTGGTTGCCGTTGGATGTCGTACGCCGGCGTCAACGGGGGACGGCGCGAGCGCTCATAGAGCTTCACGGCGCAGTCGCCAGGTGCGCGTTTACGGAGTGATGTGCCTGTTTTCGCCCAAACCGTGGATCAACGCGGACAAGGCCGGCGACCTGGATCCGGAAGGAATTCGATTCAAGGTGTTCCTCGACGGGGGCAAGAACAAGGGCGTCTTTTGCGACGGAATGTTTCACATCGAGATGTACCAGATTTCCCGGGGGCAAGACGGCAAGTGGGAGCGAAAGCTGGTCAGCGACTGGCACTACCCAACGAAGGATTTTCAACAGGTCGTAGCGAAAATTCTGGGAGAAGGTTATCACATGAGACTTCGATGGGCTAGAAAAGACATCGCGGGTCACGAGATTGAAGTGATTACACGCTTCGAGGACGAATACGGGAACGTCGTCCACTCGCCCACCAAGCGCCTCCGCGTGCCCAAGTACGTTTCCTGACAAGTACGTTGCCTGAGCCGACGTCTCGTTGCGACGTGCTTCAGTCCCAGGTCCGAGTCGCACCTCTAATCGTGTTCGTCCTGCCATTCTTCGAGCCAGGCCATCTGAATCGCTTCGAGCTTACCCTCCGTCGACGCCTTGGGGTCGTCGTCAAAGTCGTCCAGATCACAGACCCAGAGATGCAGGTCCGTAAACCGTACGTTGAGCGGTTCGACATCGGGAAACCGCTCCAACAGCATGATCCCCAGGTCTTCGAAGTCGTTCCAGGTAAGTCGTTGGCCCATTGCAGGATTCCTCAATGACCTTCCTGCACGAGGTTGCGGTTCCATTCAGGGATCTCGACGACCACGTCCGTCGTTCCGTCCGGTACACATTGACAACAGAGACGACTGTCCGGTTTAAGATCGGGCGCGTTTTCGAGCTGATCCTCTTCCTCGTCGAGCGCCTCGTTGATCGTTTCTTCCCCCTGCTTGATGTGGAGATGGCAGGTCGAGCACGCGCAAACGCCACCGCACGCGTGGTCGATAGCTATTCCGTTTCCCAGCGCGATGTCGAGAATGCTTCCGGGCAGCCCGTTGTGCTCGTAGGGGAACTTCGCCGGGTCGACCTCGATCGTGACGTTCATCGGCAGAAACGTGATCTTGTACTTCGTCGTAGGTATCGTAACGACGGGCTGTTGGATGTACGGGTTGACTCCGCCCATAAGGGGCTTCCTCCTTCATGTTCATGTCGCGGGATGCTTCACCCGGTCATGTCTTCTTGTTTGAATTCTCTGCTACAGTCCACTCGTTCTTCTGCAGGGTCGCCGTCATCGCCCGCTCCGCCAGGGGAATCGTCGAGCGATTAAACTTCTCACGCCGTTCGTTTAAGGTTGTCGCGTCGTCGCATTGCACCGCGAACGTCCGCAAATCGGCGATCGCCCGCATCCACTCGCCTCGCTGTCGTTGGTCCACAAGTTCGCCATGTCGCTGAAGCATCTGTTCCGTCTTGTTCAGATCGAACTCTAGCGTGGTGCGGACGTCGATCAAGTGGTGAGCCGCCATGTCCTCCTTTGCGTGCTGAAGCGCTTCAGTTTCCATCCGTTTGACCTCCTCGCGCGTCAGCCCGTGCGAGGGGACGATCTGGATGCTGGCGCTCTTCCCGCTTCGCTCTTCGGTTGCGGAAACGTGCAGGATGCCGTTTTGATCGATCAGGAATGTTACGTTGATTTTGGGTATGCCCGCCGGCATGGGCGGAATCCCGCTGAGCTCGAAGACGCCGAGCGATCGACAGTCCTTGACGAGTTCTCGCTCGCCCTGCAGCACGTTGATCTTGACGCTGACCTGTCCGTCCTGAAACGTTGTGAAACTCTCGCGCGCCTGACACGGGATGCGGACGTTGTTGGCGATCAGCTTGCCCATCGCTCCGCCCATCGTTTCGATGCCCAGCGATAGCGGCGTGACGTCAAGAAGTAGAACGTCCTGTCGCAAGCCCGCAAGAATCGACGCCTGCACCCCCGCGCCGAGGGCGACGACCTGTTCGGGGTTCAGAGCCGTATAGGGCGGTTTTCCAAAGACATCGCCCACGCGCCGGCGCACGTACGGTACGCGCGTCGATCCGCCCACCATGATGATCTGATCGATTTCGTTGGTGGTCAAACCCGCAGTCCGCATCGCTCGCGAGCAGGCCTCGATCGTTCGCGTGACGAACGGCTCGATCAGTCTCTCGAACTCCTCGCGCTCGATCGTCCTGTGGTATACTTGGTCACTGCCGAGCGCAATCTCGACGTCGGCGCTATTTTGCACACTGAGTTTTTTCTTGACGCCTTCGGATAGCGTACGAAGTTGCTGCTTGATCTTTGGGTTTGCGATGTCGATTCCGAACCGCTCTTTGATCTCCGAGGCAAAGAGGTCCATCAGTGAATAGTCGAAGTCGTCACCCCCCAGGTGCGTGTCGCCGTTGGTCGCCAACACCTCGAACACCCCGTCTTCGAGTCGCAAAATGGAAACGTCGAACGTTCCTCCCCCCAGATCGTAGACGGCGATCGTGATCTGCTCCGTCCGATCCAGGCCATACGCCAGGGCAGCCGCGGTCGGTTCGTTCACGATGCGCACGACGTCCAATCCGGCGATTTGCCCGGCGTCACGCGTCGCTTGCCGCTGCGCATCGTCAAACTGAGCGGGAACCGTGATCACCGCTCGCGTGATCGGCCTGCCGAAATGACGCTCCGCGCGGGACTTCAGCTCGCGCAGGATCATGGCGCTGAGTTCGGGCGGTGTGTATACACGATCGCCGACTTCAACGACCGCCACGTCCCGGCCATCCGCACTCTCTTTTCGCCCGATTCGGTAGGCAAGTCGCTCGGCATCCTCCGCCAGGTCGGCCAGACCCCGCCCCATCAGACGTTTCACGGAATAAACCGTCGTTAGCGGTCGCTCGACCGCATGGTCACGAGCTTCCGCCCCGATTGTGCGAACCCGTCCGGCGTCGTCAAAACCGATCACGGAGGCGACGATGACGTCGTCTTCACCGCCCTCGCC
>JADFRO010000355.1 GCA_022561255.1 Planctomycetota bacterium
AAGGGCGGCCGACGACTGTCAGCTCCGCCAGTGTTGAGGCGCCGGCCCGAGAAACCACCAAATCCGACGCCGCCAATGCCTCGCCCATGTGGTCCGTATAGGCCACAACGGTCGCGGGGAGCCCACACGCCTGATACGCCGTAGACACGCGATCAAACTCCTGATCGCCCGTCAGGTGCAATATCTGCCATTCCGGCATTCCCTTCAGGAACCCCGCGCTGGCGAGCACAGCCTCGTTGATCGTCCGCGCTCCCTGCGACGCGCCTGTTATCAGCAACGTGAGACGGTCCTTATCCAGATTGAAGCGTACAATGCCGTCATCGCGAGTCGCTTCCAAGAATTGCGGCCTCACCGGACAGCCGCAAGCATGAGGCGCCACCCTTCGAGGCAAATACTTCGCACTCTCCTCCCATTGGCAAAAGACGGCGTCGACCCGCCCCGCAAGGTATCTGTTCGCACGTCCGGGGATCAGGTCAGGATTCAGAATCGCCGTCGCAATGCCCAACCTACGCGCCGCCAGCACCGCAGGTACGGAGGCCATACCGCCCGTGCCGATTACGATCGAGGGTGGATCGGTCTCGAATCGGCGAGTCGACACACCGATTGCGCGACGAATGGATGCATAGACCCCCGGCCAGCGCCAGGGAAACGGGCTTAGTGGTTTCAGATTCTGTCGAACGACGTCGGCGTCACCGAGTACGTGCGCGTCTACGGAGCGTCCGGTGCCGAAGAAAATGAATCGAACGCTGCCGCAGCGTTGTCGCAGGGCGTCGGCCACAGCGAGCGCGGGATAAAGATGCCCCCCCGTCCCACCTCCGGCGAAGGCAACGACGAATGTATCAGTTTCGGACTGCATCCCTTCCGCCTCGCATCGCCCCGTACAGCGGCTGACACTCACCGCGCGCCGCTACACCTGCGAGGATGCCGATCGCTACGCAAGTCGTCAATAGCCCGCTCCCCCCCGCCGACAACATCGGCAGCGGCACGCCGGTGGTCGGCGTCAGGGCAGTGACAACCGCCATATTCAACGCGGCCTGCAGCGTAACGAAAAAAGTGAGACCAAAAGCGATAAGCCGCTCGAACGGCGTGCGAGCGGCGATCATCGTCCGAAGACCGAGCCAGGCGATTACCCCGAATAGAAGAATCACAAGCAGGCCACCGAAAACGCCCGTCTCCTCGCAGAGTATGGCGTACACGAAATCCGTGTGACTCTCAGGGAGATAACCGTATTTTTGGACGCTCTCTCCGAGCCCCCTGCCAAACCAACCCCCCGACGCGATGGCGGCCAGTGATTGGATTGGCTGATATCCACTGCCCTGGGGATCGCCCCAGAAGTCGTTGTATGCGGCGATTCGAGCCAGGCGGTAGGGTGCGACAAAAACCAATGCAGCCAGTCCGCACGCTCCCACCCCGCCAAGTAGTGCCAGATGCCGGAATCGGCAACCCGCCACGATCAGCATGCCACCCGATACACACGCGATTAGGGCTGCGGTTCCAAAGTTCTCCTTGCCGACGAGCGCAACGCACAACCCGACAGCCAACGCTGCAGGCACGAACCCGGTACGGAACGAACCGACATCAACGCCACGCTCCGCCAATAGCCACGCCAAGAAGGCGATGATGGCCAGCTTACCCAGCTCGGAAGGCTGAAAACCCACATCGAACCCCAGGGGCGTAAAACTCAGCCAACGATGGGAACCGCGATGCGGATCGGCGAGCCCAGGCAGCAGGGCAGCCAGCAGAAGAGCAACCGCGAGTGCGAAGACGATTTGTGGAACACGATGGCGGAGCCATTCCGATCGAAACGCAACTGTAGCACCTCGACACGTAACGACCATCACCACGATGCCGACCCCGACGAACATCAACTGACGTCCCAGCGGCGTCGACAAGAAGCCGGGACCCAGCAACGAGCGGTCCAGCTCAGCCGTAGCGGAACCGACCATAACGACCCCCACGGCCATCAAGGCGACCGAAACGAGGATCAGAGCGCCGGGGCGAACGGGGGGATAGGATTTCACATCCTCCATGTCTTTATTG
Source organism: Planctomycetota bacterium (assembly GCA_022561255.1). GTDB lineage: Bacteria > Planctomycetota > Phycisphaerae > UBA1845 > UBA1845 > JAJRUK01. The sequence goes on from JADFRO010000355.1 coordinate 2,041, forward strand.
TCGAATCGATCGCCGGCCGTGGTGGAGCAAAAAAACACAGCCTGGAATGCTCGACTCGAAGCCAGCGGCATACGCTGCGCTTAGCGCAATTTGATCGTGGCGAGCGCAAGAAATGCGAACATCGCGGATACCAGCCAGAACCGCACAACCGTCTGCGATTCGCTCCATCCGCCCAAATGGAAGTGGTGGTGAATCGGGGCGCAGCGAAAAATGCGCCGGCCCGACGTCCACTTGAAAAATCCGACCTGTATCATCACCGAGATCGCCTCGATCACGAAAACGCCGCCGGCGATCAAAAGCATCAGCTCCTGACGGGTGACGACCGCCACGAATCCGATCAGGCCTCCAAGCGGCAGCGAGCCGGTGTCCCCCATGAACACGCGAGCGGGGTGACAGTTGTACCAGAGAAACCCAAGGCACGATCCGAGAATCGCTCCGCACAGAATGACAAGCTCCCCGCTCTTGGGGACATGGGGCAGGAGAAGCTTCGCCGCGAGATCCTCCGTGCCGATTATGTACGCCAAAATCGCAAACACCAGGGCACACATCGCAACGCAGCCCGAAGCGAGGCCGTCCATCCCGTCGGTGAGGTTCACAGCGTTCGATGTACCGGTCATTACCAGCACCGTCACCATCATGAACATGAACGTCGAAAGCTGCAGGCCGGTCTTGTAAAACGGAACCGACAGAATCTTGAACGCCGGAACCGTACCCGATTCCACCAGCGGGCTTAATACGGCGAAGTTGCTCTGCCCATGCTTAAAGATGAAATACCCCAGCAAGAGCCCCAGACCAACTTGGAAGAGCAGCTTTTCGTGCATCTTCAAGCCGTCGCGCGACGTCGCCCGACGCTTGGACGTCAGCTTTAACCAATCGTCCACGCCGCCCAAAACGCCGAGCCAGATCAGACAGACCAGACTCATCCGAACGTAGAAGTTTTCCAGATCCGCAAGAAGCAGCATCGCCGCTGCGATCGCGGCCAGGATCATCAGCCCGCCCATCGTTGCGACGTTGTTCTTGTCGCGCGTGAGCTCGTTCCGCGACGCGTGATCGAACTC
>JADFRO010000032.1 GCA_022561255.1 Planctomycetota bacterium
AGCCACCCCCCAGGGCCGTCTCCGCGCGATAGGCCGAGATGCCGGTCTCGAGGGCGCTGAACTGCGCCTTGGTAGCGGCGACCTTGGCCTTGGTGCGGACGGTAGAAAACGCGGGCAGCAACGCGGCCAGTAGCAACGCGATGATCGCAATGACCACGAGCATTTCGACGAGGCTGAAGGCGCGTCGGCGGATCCGGGGAATGCGTACATTCATGGGGCAGGTTCCTGAGTGAAGAATCAACGTCTGTTCAAGCTGTTTCCCGCGGCTGGGCCGCTCTCATACGAGCACGCCGACTCAGTTGTTGGGCCAGGGCGGCAGGTTGGACACGTCGTCATTCGTACCGTACCGACCATCCACGCCCGGACTTATCAACAAATACGTGTCGCGGTTCACGGGTCGAAGTGGCGCGGTTTCCGGGGTGTTCGCCGTTAATGTCCCAAAGATCTTGCGATCCACGACGTAGCGCGCGAACGTGTCGCGGTTGGCGGGATCGATAAGATCCTGCGCACTGAGCTTCGCACCCGACAGGGCCATCGTATGCCTCTGCTCCCCCCCGCCAAAATCCCAACCGTTGCTCACGCCCTCGGCGTCGATGGCGTTGCCGGTGAACCCCTCGTTGTCCTGATGGAAGTAGACGGGGGGACCGGTCTCCTGTGGGCCTCCGGTGTATTCGCTGTTCTTCTCGAAATGGACGTCCGCCACCATGTTCGACGCCCGCCCATGCGTATTGGCGGCGTAGTACAAAATCGGCTGATCCCAAGCGTCGACGATAACCGGGAGATCCTGCATGTCGAGCTCGTCGAGCCTATTCGCATTCCAATTGGGAAAGAGAGCACGGTTGGGGCGCCCCGGTAGATCCTTCGTCGCAACCGTCCTGAGGTTCCCCGGGTCTGCGTATAGTGGCGCGCGCGGAATCAACTTGCCGTCGCCGGTGGGATCGGGCGTATACCATAGCCAAGGTCGATCGCGCAGATTGTTCGCACGCGGCACGGAGCGGCGCTGGACGTAGCCCTGCAGATCAACGCCCATGAGCATCGCGGGCAACCAGTGCGCACCGTACACCAGCGGATGCGGGTTCGGAAGAAACGGGAATTGACCGAGATGTGATTCGAAATTGGCCTTGCCCAGCGGCGGATGCGAGAACGACGGCGGGAATCCGTTGGTCTGCGGGAACGACGACGCGTTGTCGTTCTGGAACATCTGCAGCCCGGTCTCGATCGCATTGAGCGCCGACTTGGTAACCGTTTTCTTGGCCTGGTTGCGGGCGGCACTTAACGACGGCACCAGGATCGCGATCAACAGTGAGATGATGAAAATCACCGTAAGAAGTTCGACCAACGAGAAGGCGCGGACACGCCCACGGCGTCGCGGGCACGGAAGAGTCCCGAGCGCGGGGGGATTGACGGTGTTTCTCATCGACAGCACTCTCCTGGCATGTTTTCGTTGCCCACAGCCTGGCCTAACCCATCCCTTCGACGCGCTATCACGAAACCGACTGGATCAGTTCCACCAGCGGCATGAACAGCGCGACGACGATAAACCCAACGATGCTGCCCATCGTAATAACCATGAGCGGTTCGAGCAGCGATACGAGGCTGTTCACCGCCACGTCGACATCTTCCTCGTAGTTGTCCGCGATTTTCAGGAGCATCTTGTCGAGATCGCCGGTTTCCTCACCGACGTCGATCATGTTGGTGACGAGTCCGTCGCAGACCTTGGTGACCCGAAGGGGGCCGGCGAAGCTCTCACCCTCCCGAATCGAATCGTGAACCTTCCCCAACGCGCGCGCGTATACCTCGTTGCCCGACGTATCGCGCGTGATATTGATCGCTTCGAGGATCGGAACGCCCGCGGCGATCAGCGTACCCAAGGTTCGCGTGAACCGGGCCACCGCCGTTTTCTGCATGAGCATACCCAAGCCGGGGATCTTCAGGCCGACGTAATCGAGGGCGTACTTTCCGCCGTTGGACGAGCGGATCAGCTTGATGGCGCCCATGATCGCGAACGGCGAGAGCAGGATAATCAGCCAGCCGGGCGGTGTCCCCAAGACCACCCAGTCCGAGGTTCCCATTAGGAAGAGCGTCGGGGCGGGTAACGTCACGCCGAAGTCGTTGAAGATGTCCTTGAATTTCGGGATTACGACGATCATGATACCCACGACGATGGCGCCGGCGAACGAGATGACAACAGCCGGGTAAATCATGGCGCTGATGATTTTACGCTTGAGCTTCTCCGCCTTCTCCATGAACTCCGCCAACCGCTGAAGGATGATGTCAAGCACACCACCCGCCTCACCCGCGGCGACCATGTTGACGTACAAGCGGTTGAAAGCCCTGGGATGCTTTGCGCACGCCTCCGAGAGCGTAGATCCGCCTTCGATGTCCTCGGTCATGCCCCGCAGGGTGTTCTTGAGAAGCCCCGGTTTTTGCTGCTCCTCGAGAATCTGCAGGCTGCGCAGGATCGGCAGTCCGGCATCTTGAAGCGTGGAAAGCTGGCGGGTGATCAGCGTGATCTGTTTGTTCTTGACGCGGCCGATCGAAAACCCGGTGCCGCTTTTCTTCTTTCCCGCCGCGGCCTTGGCCTTCGCCCCACCTTTTTCGCGGATGCGAGTCGGAAAGTAACCGAGGTTGCGGATCTTGGCGAGGGCATCTTCGCTGGAAAGCGCATCAATCTCGTCTTTGACTTCTTGCCCGGCCTGGTTCATCGCCTCATATGCGAACGACGGCATGATGTTACCTCGATCCGTACACAACATGCTCTAAAGAGCGCGGCGCAATCCCTTGACGTTATTCCTCTACGATCGTCTCGCGTACAACCTCGTCGAGCGTGGTCACCCCGTCGAAAATTGCCCTGAGCCCGGCATCTCGAAGCGTCCGCATCCCCCGCTTGACCGCCTCACGACGCAGCACGGCGGTCGATGCCCTGCGCATGATCAGTTCGCGAAGCGGCTCGTCGAGCACCAGCAACTCGTAGATGCCCAGTCGTCCACGGTAGCCGGTGTTGTTGCAGTAGTCGCAGCCCTTACCATAAAAGAACACCTGCTCGCCAACGTCCTCCGGTCGAAGGGACAACTCCATGAGCTGCTCCTCAGTCGGACGATACTCGGTTTTACAGTTCAGACAGATCCGTCGTACCAACCGCTGGGCCACGATCGCCTCGAGCGTCGCCGTGATGAGAAACGGCTCCATGCCCAGATCGAGCAGGCGCGCAACGGCAGACGGGGCGTCGTTCGTGTGCAGGGTCGTGAAAACCAGGTGTCCGGTCAACGCGGCCTGGACGCTGATTTGGGCGGTCTCGATGTCCCGAACCTCACCGACGAGGATCACATCCGGATCCTGACGCAGGAAGGCACGCAACGCCCTGGCAAAGGTCAGCCCAACGTCCGCGCGAATTTGAGTTTGAATCAATCCGTCGATGTCGTATTCGACGGGATCCTCGGCTGTGAGAATCTTGATCTCCGGCGTGTTCAACTCCTGTAGCGCGGCGTAAAGTGTTGTCGTCTTTCCGGAACCGGTCGGTCCGGTGTTTACGATAATCCCGTTGGGTTTGTGCATCAGTTGGCGAAAAATGTTCAATTCTTCGTCGCGCATTCCGACCTTGTCGAGATTGAGTTGGACGTTGGAACGGTCCAACACACGAAGCACGACGCTCTCACCGAACATCGTCGGCAAGACGGACACGCGAAGGTCGATCGGCATACCGCGAAGCGACAGCTCGATGCGACCGTCCTGCGGAAGGCGACGCTCGGCGATGTCGAGGTTCGCCATGACTTTGATGCGTGAGGAGATCGCCAGCGCTACGTACTTCGGTGGTGGCACCATTTCGTAGAGCACACCGTCGATGCGGTAGCGCATCTTGAACTCGTCTTCAAACGGCTCGAAGTGAATGTCGCTCGCTTTGTCTTTGATCGCCTGAAGCAGAACGAGATTCAGGAGTTTCTTAACCGGATTCGACTCCAGCATCTCCTTGATTTCGGCAAGGTCGATGCTGTCGCCGCGGTCGCTGAACTTGGCGAGATCTTCGTCCTCGCTCAGCTCATCGATCAGATTGGCGATCGATTCCTGCTCGCCCTCCGGATAGTAGCGTTCGAGCGCGGCCTGTAAGTCCCCGGGGCTGCAAAGCGCCGCTTTGATCTCCATACTCAGAAGCGTTCGGAGGTCGTCGGTGGCGACGAAGTTGTCCGCGTTGTCCAGCGCCAACCACAGAACACCGCGTTCCGCGTCCAAGTCATACGGAACCACCCGGTAGGTATTGGCCATTTGAGCGGACATGGCGTCGACGATCTCGGGCGCAATGTCCATCTTGCCCAACTCGATGATGGGCATGCCGCTCTGGGCGGCGAGCGCAATGTTCAGTTCTTCGTCGGAGACGTAACCGAGCTCGACGAGTATCTTTCCGAGGGGACCGCGCTTTTCCTTCTGAATGTCCAGCGCCTCATGAACCTGGGCGCGTCGAAGTTTTCCCGTCTTAATGAGAATGCGCCCAATCTGCCGACCGCGCAGTTGCTCGACGGGGGGGGGTTTGGCTTTCAACGACTCAGTCATGACGTTCTCAGGGTCGGTTCTTTTTTCTCATCATCCGGCCCACCCATTCCGGAGACATCCATGCCGCGTGCGTGGGCGTCGATCTTGTCTTGCATCGCACCGGGGTTCTTGGATCGGTCGACGGCATCTTCCGCGTAGACCGTACCAGCCTCGTACAAGTTCCACAGGTGCTCGTCGAGAAGCTGCATGCCGAACTTCTTGCCCGTCTGAATGGCCGAGTCGATGCGAAACGTCTTGTTCTCGCGAATCAGGTTCGAGATCGCCGGCGTATTCACCATAAACTCGTAGGCCGCGACCATTCCCTTGGGATTACGCGGAAGCAGTGCCTGTGAGAGCGAGGCGAGCAGGTTCGTCGAAAGCTGTACGCGAATCTGTTCCTGCTGCTCGTGTGGAAACGCATCGATGATCCGGTTGATGGTTCCCTGACACCCTGTCGTATGCAGCGTTGAAAACACGAGGTGGCCCGTCTCCGCAGCGGCGATCCCCGCGCCGATCGTTTCCAGGTCGCGAAACTCACCGACCAAGATGACGTCGGGATCCTGACGCAGCACACGCCGCAACGCCTCCGAAAAACTCGGCACGTCGTTTCCGATCTCACGCTGATTGACCAGCGACTTCTTGTGCGAATGGTAATACTCAATCGGATCTTCCATCGTCACGATGTGTCGATCGAAATTCGTATTGATGTAGTCCAACATCGTCGCCAGCGTGGTCGTCTTACCCGAACCCGTCGGACCGGTCACCAGAAACAGACCGCGAGGCCTTCGACACAGAGCACGACAGATGTCCGGCAACCCAATCTCGTCGAAAGTCAGCAGGCGGCTGGGAATCAGTCGCAACACCAAGGCCGTGTTACCCTTTTGCTTAAAGATCGCAACCCGGAATCGACCCGCATCTCCGAACGCAAACGCGAAGTCGGTCCCGCCCTCTTCCTGAAGCTCCTGTTGATTGCGCTCCGGCGTAATCGCCTTCATCAACGCGACGGTGTCGTCGGGGCCTAGAACCTTCGTCTCGAGCGACCGCAACTGACCCTGCAGTCGGATGACAGGTGGGCGACCGACCGTCAAGTGAAGGTCCGAAGCCCCTTGTTTGACCACCGTCTCCAGGAGACGGTCAATGTGAAGCGTAGCCATAAACTCTTCTCTTTGCGCCACCGGCGCCCCGCGAGATCGAAACGACCTACTTTCACTACACGCCCTCCGCAACGCCCTCCGCCTGGGTTACGCGAAGCAAATCTTCAGGCGTAGTCACACCGCTTAGGATCTTACCCTTTCCGTCTTCCAGGATCGTCTTCATACCCGAAGCTCGTGCCGCTGCGCGAAGCTGTGACGCGGTCGCGCGGTTGAACGCCAGATCACGAAGCTCCGCGTTCATCAAGAGCATCTCAAACGCGCCGACCCGACCCCGGTAACCCGATCCGCTGCACCGCTTGCATCCCGCACCCTTGTAGATCGTCTGACCTTCGAGCTCTTCGGGCGTAAAGCCCAGAAGCTTCAGCGTGCGCTTGTCGGGATTGGGATCCTCTTGCTTACATTCGGAGCAAATCACGCGGATCAAACGCTGCCCCATGATCGCTTGGATGGAACTCGCCACAAGAAACGGTTTGATCCCCATATCGATCAGTCGCGTGATCGCCGAAGGTGCGTCGTTGGTATGCAGCGTGCTGAACACGAGGTGCCCGGTCAGCGCCGCTTGGATCGCAACGTCACCCACCTCGCGGTCACGAATCTCTCCAACCAAAATGATGTTGGGCGCTTGACGCAACATCGCCCGAAGAATCTTCGAGAAAGTGAGCCCGATGTCCTCTCGAACCTGGCATTGGTTCATTCCGGCGAAGTTGTACTCTACCGGATCCTCGGCGGTGATGATCTTCGTATTCGGCTTGTTCAACTCTTGCAGCGCGGCGTAAAGCGTCGTCGTCTTTCCCGATCCGGTGGGACCCGTCACGAGAAAGATCCCGTTGGGACGCTGGATGATCTTTTTGAACTTCAGGTAGTCCTCTTCAGCGAAGCCCAGGGCTGGGATGCCTATCTGCACGGACTCCGAGCGCAGAATACGCAGAACAATGCTCTCGCCGTGATAGGCCGGCAGCGAGCTGACGCGAAAGTCGATCTTGCTACCGCCGATCTTCATCTTGATGCGGCCATCCTGCGGAACCCGCCGCTCGGAAATGTCGATCCCGGCCATGATCTTCAAACGCGTCGTGACCGCTCGCTGCATGTGCTTGGGAATATCGTCGCGAATCGCACAAACGCCATCGGTTCGATACCGCACGCGAACGCGATCCCTCATCGGCTCGATGTGAATGTCACTCGCCCGCCCATGAACAGCCTCAGTGATGATGAGGTTGACCAGACGAACGATCGGCGCATCGCCGTCGTCGATGCCGAGCGCGGCGCTGCCTTCCTCACCGTCCTCCTCGGGCGCTTCCTGGTCGATGCTGGCCATCGTCTGCGACAGCACGTCACCTTCAGCGCTGACGAATTTATCGATAAACCGTTTGACCTTACCGACCGGGGCGAGCGTGGGCACGATCTCGCGAGCCAGACGAAATCGCAGCAGGTCGAGCGTTTCCAAGTCGAGCGGGTCGGTGATGATGACCTTGAGTCGACCCTCTTCCTCACCGAGGGGAAGCACGAGGTAATCTTCGATCAGCTTCGAGGGGATCAGGCTCAGCACCTCGCGGTCGACCTGATGCTTATCGAGATCGATGTACTCCAGCCCGAACTGCGTCGCGAGCGCCTTGACCACGTCGTCCTCACCGCAGAGTTCGAGCTCGACCAACGCCTCGCCGATGCGCTTGTTGTGCTCCTTGGCGTACTGCAAGGCGTCGGCCAGGGCGTTCGCATCGATGATGCCCCACGCTACCAGGGTCTCGCCTAGTTTTTTTCTCTTCTTACTCATTCGTCGTCCGGGTACACGTCCGTGGTTTCCAGCGCGCATGAGCCGGTACGGCTCAACGCGGAACCGACCTTCCGGTGGCGAGCGGGTCGCCCGAGGCCGAAGGTCCAGGTATGCCCAGCAAGGATTCTAGTGGCCACCCTCCACAACTTCAACCTCGCACGATTCGAGGCGCCAGCCGTCGGTTGCGTTGGGTTTCGCTTGCTTTGCCGATGGCCATCCTGGTACAATGCGGCGGTTTCTCTGGGGGAAACGTTTCAACTCGTTACGGAAAAAGAGCCATGTTAGGTCGAACGTCAGGACAAGTACTCGTTGCGCTAGCCGTTCTGCTCGTAGCGCCGTTTACGAGCGTCGCGCGGGCCCAGGTTGCCAACGCCATCTCATACCAACTTAACCCCGGAAGCACCTATCAGACCGGCTGCTTTTCTCCGTGTACCTGCCCGCTCTCGCGGGAGTTTGACCTTACCGGAACATTCACGCTCATCTGTACATGGTTTGACAGCGCACCCCAGGGGGGAGCAGACTACTTCGCGATCCGGGACGTGGAATGGACGGTGTCGCTGCCGGATTCGTCCGAGCCTCCGGTGACCGTCACGGGATTAGGAACCTACGGGCTGATTGGAATAGGACCCGTCACGTTTGAAAGGATGCGCCTGAATCTGAAGATTGGCGATGCTCCGAGTAACCGCTTAGTCTCTGGGTCTGTCCTTGCTGGACCTCAATACCCGGAGTTCCGCATCACCATCACCGTCACGGGCAACAACATGTCTTGCCAGGACACCGTGATCGTGGTGGACGCCTCGCCGCTCGGCGCGTGTTGCCCGGCGGGTCCCGACGATCCGACGTGCCTTGTCGCCACGGAGGCGGAGTGCGTCAGCCAGGGCGGGGCCTTTCAGGGTATGGGTAGCACGTGTCCCACCGAGCCGGGCGCCCTCTGCGGGGTCGCCGAAGGCGTTGATTTCGCATGTCCGACTGAACTATTATGGCATGCGTGCTGCTTCTCCTCACCCGCGCCGTCTCAGCCTGCCTGCTTCATCTCGACAGCGGAAGAGTGCGCAGGTGCTGGCGGGACCTTCCTGGACGGGGTATCATCATGTGACCCGGGGCTGTGTGACGCAACGCCTTTGGCCTGCTGCAATCCGAACGTCCCCTGCACCGATGGAATTCTGGACACATGTCTTGGGTCCTCGTCGATTGCCCTCGGACCGGGTAGCTCGTGCGACACGGCCGACTGTGCGAATGTCGTGGCCGGTGCCTGCTGCGCCGCAAATCCGGCTTCCAGACGGCCCTGCTTCGTGACCACACCCGAGGCGTGCTCGTTTGCGGGTGGAGCTTATCAGGGCGACGACACCACTTGCCCCATCGATGCGGAAGAGCTTTGCGGACCGTTCACCGGGGCATGCTGTTTCTCAAATGCCGATGCCACGGAGTCTACTTGCGCGATAACAACATTCGAAGCGTGCCTCGCCGGGGGCGGGATATACCAGGGAGACCACACCACATGCGATCCAGCTCTGTGTAACTGCTGCTTCCCGGATGGTTCTTGCACCACTATGCCGCCGGCCGTGTGTAGCGAGACCCTTGCCGGAATTGCGCCCATTCCGGCAACATCGACGTGGGGCGTACTGATCGCAGCGCTCGCTCTACTGGTATCGGGATCCCTCGTTCTGCGACGCGTGGGCATGCGGTGGCAGTAACAGTCCGCCCGGGCCATAGCTCCGTCGAACGTAACGGCCGGCGATCAGTTCTTGTCGAAGAGTTGTTCCATCCGCTCGAGCAAGCGTTCCATGCGGAATGGTTTGTTGATGTAGCCGTCGACGCCGAGGCTTTCGGCCCAGACCTGGTGACGCTTTCCGGCGTTGCCGGTGATCATAATGACAAAGGGCCTGGACCCCTTCTTCTTGCCGGCACCTTTGAGCTTTTCGAGAACCAAAAATCCGCTACGCTTGGGCAGCATCGCATCGAGAACAACGAGGTCAGGGTCAAAATCCGTGGCGGCCTCCACCGCGGCGTTGCCGTCGACGGCTGTCTCGATCGTAGCACCGGTATCGTCGAGTACGGCTCGAAGGGCGGTGATCATGTCTGGATCGTCGTCGACGATCAGAATGCTCTTCCCTTCCAGGGCGGTGGTCACTTGCCTGTCTCCAAAACGTGAACGCATCGCGCTGCCGCGCCGCAGGGCTGCGCCGGGCAACTGCCGATAGTGTAGCGTCTTATATTACCCGAATCAAGGAGCACAGCGCTCGCTACGCGAGCACACCCCGGACGTCGGCGTCGAAAACGATCGTTATCGGTCGAAAAGCCCCCCCGCGGCCGGTGCCAACGGCGACTTTACGGGCTTACAGCCCGCCGTTACAGTCCGGCGGCTCCTGGGCGGACAGTTAAGCGAGGAACGGATCGCGCGGTGATTCGTTGATCGTATGCGAGCCCTTCTCGACGGATCGACATGGCCAAGCGATGGATCATTCCACCCGCCCGAGAGGACTGCGCGGAGCTTGCGCAACTGTGGGGCGTTCCCACACTTATCGCGCAGCTTATGATCAATCGCGGCATCGAAACCGACGGTGACGGTGGTGGTTTCCTGTCGCCGCTCCTGAAGAACCTTCACCCTCCCTCAGCGCTACCCGGCGCGACGCTCGCGGCTGAGCGTATCGTCGAGGCCATTCGCGAAAAACGAAAGATCGTTCTGTACGGCGATTACGACGTCGACGGCACGACGGGCGTAGCCATCTTGTGGCACATACTGACGGCCGCCGGCGCGGACGTTTCGTTCTACGTTCCGCACCGCGTCGAGGAGGGGTATGGCCTACACCTCGCTGCGATCAAACGCTTGCTCGACGACGGAGCCCAGATGATCGTATCCGTTGACTGCGGGATCACAGCCGTCGAGGTTGCCCAGTTCCTGCACAAGGCGGGCGTCGCTTTGATTATTACGGATCATCACACGCCGCAGGAACATTTGCCACAGGCCGACGCGATTGTCCACCCAACCGTGGGCGGAACCTACCCGAATCCCCACTTGTGCGGCGCGGGAGTGGCGTTCAAACTTGCCTGGGCGATCGCCCAACGATTCTGCGGCGCCGAACGGGTCGATCCCGTGTTCCGAGAGCTCTTGAAGGAGTTGCTCGCGCTGGCGGCGCTCGCGACGATCGCCGACGCGGTTCCCCTCGTCGGCGAAAACCGCATCATCGCCAAACATGGGCTCCGCGGCCTGGCGACCAGCAAACTCCCGGGCGTGCAAGCGCTCATCGACTCGGCGGGGCTAACCGGATCGAGCATCAGCGGAACGGATGCGGGGTTCACTCTCGCTCCGCGCATCAACGCAGCCGGGCGCATGGGCCATGCGCGACTGGCCGTCGAACTCTTCACCCGAGCCAACGCGGAGCGCGCTCGGGAGATCGCGATGTACCTCGACGGACACAACCGCGCGCGGCGATCGACTGAGCGAAAAATAAGCAAGCAAGCACGGGCGATGGTCGAAGACGGCAACCTCGCCGGCGACGCGCGACGCGCCATCGTGCTCGCCTCAGACGCCTGGCACGCCGGCGTCATCGGAATCGTCGCATCTCGTCTTGTGGAGCGGTACCAGCGACCGACCGTGTTGATCGCCCTCTCCAACGGCGAAGGACAGGGATCAGCCAGGAGCATCGAACACTTCAATCTCGCGGACGCACTGTGTGTGTGCGGCGAGCACCTGATTTCGTACGGCGGCCACGCGATGGCGGCGGGACTTCGCATCGACGCCGCGCGTGTGGATGCGTTCACCGAGGCCTTTGTGGCACATGCCAACCAAACGCTTACGGGCGAGGATCTGATTCCCAAACTCCGACTGGACGCCGAGGTCACACTGGACGCGTTAACCATACCAACGACCGAAGCGATCGTGGGACTTGGACCGTTCGGTCTGGGCAACCCCAAACCCACGCTCTCCACCGCGTGGGTCGAACTCGCCGCCGAGCCGCGCTGCGTCGGTAGCAACGGTGAACATCTTCAGGCGTCGTTTCTACAGAACGGAGTTCGCATGAAGGGAATCGGTTTCGGAATGGCGTCGGGAATCGAAGATCTCAAACATCACAGACGATGCCGGGTCGCGTTCGAGCCGATGATCAACGAGTTTCGCGGTCGGCGAAGCGTTGAGATGCGCCTGATCGACTTGCAGTTCCCTACATAGAAATTCGAATCACTGCCAAACACGCCGAACGGGACGGGAACCGCCCGGGTCGCGGGTCATCAGTACGTCGTACGGCTTGCCGGATGGCTCGCCGTCGGTTCGCCAGTGTACGCCGATCGACTCGGTTCGCTCCCGTGCGCTGGCTGCGATCACTCGCGCGATCGTAAGCTTATTCTGCGTCTCCCAACCGGCGACGTCGTCGAACGTCTTGTCCAGCGTATAGTGTCCCCAGAAGTCCAGGATGTCGCACGTTTCCCTCAGGCGCTCAGCATTTCGAACGATACCCACGTTGCGCCACATGACACTGGCTAACGAGTTCCGAATGTCCACTAGATCCAGCGACGTGCGATCCGACGGGGGATTGACGCTGACCACCGTTACGACGGGCGGAGGACGCTCGACCCGCGCCGCCTGCTCGCCTGCCGCAAGTCCTACTCGCTGCCCGAAGACAAGTCCCTCCAGCAGCGAGTTGCTCGCCAGCCGGTTGGCGCCATGTACACCGGTGTAAGCCACTTCGCCACAAGCGAACAAGCCTTCAAGACTCGTGGTGCCGTCGAGGCCGACGTCCACACCGCCGATCATGTAATGCGCGCTCGGGCGAACCGGGATCAGATCACGCGTGACGTCGATTCCGAACTCCGCGCATAGCTTGGAAACGCCGGGGAACCGTTTCGTAAACCCGGCGATGTGCCGCACGTCGAGGTAGACGGCGTTGGACCGCGTTTGTGTCAAATGTGTCTGAATGACACGGCTGACGACATCGCGGGGCGCAAGCTCGGCGTCGGCATGAGCGCTCTGCATGAACCGCTCGCCGTCACGATCCACGAGGTAGGCCCCCTCACCGCGCACCGCTTCAGAAATCAGCGTACGACCAGCGCCCGCAACGTAGAGGGTCGTGGGGTGGAACTGCATCAGCTCCATTCCACAAAGCGTCGCGCCCGCGCGCCACGCGGCGGCAAGACCATCGCCGGTGGACCCCGGCGGATTCGTCGTTTCGCGCCACACCTGTCCGCATCCGCCGCACGCGAGAATCGTTCTTTTGGCCCAAATGAGTTGATGACCGTACCGCTCGTGAAACGCAACGGCGCCGAAGCAGACGCCGTCGATGCTAATAAGATCCAGTAGAAAGCACCGATCAAACACGCGCAAGCCCGGTGTCTCGAACACACGGCGCTTGAGTATGCGCACGAGCTCACGCCCGGTTTGGTCGCCGTGGGCGTGGAGAACGCGGCTGACGGAATGTCCGCCTTCGCGCGTGCGTGCCAGCTCGCCGTCGACGCGGTCCAGCTCCATCCCCCAATCGAGCAGCTCGGCCACGCGAGCGGGCCCATCCTGCACGAGAATCCTCACCGCCTTCTCACGACTCAGGCCGCAACCCACGCGGATGGTGTCGTCATAGTGAAGGCGTATCGCGCTCGGATCGCCGATCGCCGCGGCGATCCCGCCCTGCGCGAGGCGTGTCGTCGAGTCGTCGAAATCGCCTTTGCACATCAGCGTAACGCCGCCGTGAGGCGCCGCCTCGATCGCTGCCCGCGCACCGGCGACACCACTTCCGATAACCAAGACGTCAGTCAGGATGTGGGCGGTTCGTCTGGAGTCGAAGTCCGTTAAGTATCGACGGGTGTCGAAGAGCGTCGCCATCGCGCACGTTATCGTATGTTGTCGACGACGGCGTAGCAATCGCAGGCGCCCACCTCGCCGAACTCCTATGGGTCCAGCGGTGTTGTGTGCCCGCCGATAGACGACTGGTCGAAGGAGCCCCCCTACCCGCTACGGATATGATACGCGCACGCCGATCCATCTTATGGTTTTGTTCGTTCGCCCTGGCCGGCGTGGGGTATGGCCCAACCGGAGCGTACGCACAAACGCCCGAAGCAACACGCCCCAAGCGCGTCGTCCACCGTTTCGACTTCGACGAGCGCGCGGACGGGAACCTCGAATCCGTTCCAAAGTATTGGGATCCGCTTCGCCCGGCCGGGTTCCCCGAGTTCGCCGTCGGGACATTCGATCCGCAGATCGGCCGACTCGCCCCGCCGTCGTTTCACCTGGCAAGCTCGGGGCGTAACGTGGCGTACCAATACTCCGGACCAGCCACACAAGTTCGTCAGGACACCGACTATCGAATCGAAGGGTACATCCGCCCCGACCGCCTGATCCACGCTCGGGCGTGCCTTAGCGCTTACTTCCTCGACAAGCATGGCCACCCGCTTCTGGAAACCCTCGTGCGAACGCCCTACGTCGGCGGCGATGGCGAGTCGGACCAATGGACAGCGGTCGAGCTTTATCTCCCATCAGCGCCGCCGAACGCTTTGACGATCGGATTGACCGCCTGGGTACTGCAACAAGCGACCTGGGACACCTCCGTAAGAACACGTCGGCACATCGATCACACCGAGGTCCAGCCCGGCGCCTGTTCCGACGACACCGCCGTCTACCCCGGCCACGGCTCGGACACGTCCATTGGCGACGCTCGCCGCGAGTACCAGGCGTTTGCGTCACGCCAGCACCCCTCCGGTCTTTCCGGCGACGTCACCTGGCTTACCTAGGCCAAACTCGGCCGCAGCCAAACCCCTCAACCGGATGACTTCTAATTGCATCCAAACTCTGGGCGGCGGTCCTGCGCTCAGGCAAGTCGCCTACGCCGTTTGCTATTAACATTAGTGAGTTGAAAATGTTCCAACGGTCAGTTCTTGACAACCAACTACGAGTGC
>JADFRO010000356.1 GCA_022561255.1 Planctomycetota bacterium
CAGTGCGATACTCGGCTCGTTCGGAAGCGCAATCACGGCGAGCGCCTTGAAGTAGGGGCCGACGAAGAAGTTATGGATGCTGGCCACGGTCTGCTCTTTGACCTGGCGCATTTTATGAGCGAATTTGTTGGTCGTTCTTAGCTTCTCTCTCTCCTGTTCCAGGCCCTGAATCGTTTCCGTGATCAGCATGTACGACTCGTTCCAGTCGAAATCCAGTTTCTGGATATCGGCGTTGCTCATCATCTGGATCCGTCTCAGAGAGATGCAATTGGCGAGAACCTCCATCACTTTCTGCCCCACTTTGTGATCGTGCTTCACGGGAGCCATGAAGCCGTCGTGCAGGATCGCGATGCGCGTCTTGAGTTCGAGGAACTTCATCTCGGCCTGAGGAGCGATTTTTTCTCCCTTGAGGGCTAAAGAAGAGAATTCGCGATACTGCCCCCAGAGAGCATGTAGTTCCTTCGATTCCTCGAGATTGAGGTTAAGAGTTACGTCTTCCATGAATTGCTCCGCGAACGATGATGCGCCGAAGGCAGAACCGCATGACCACCCTGAAACTCATGGGAGTTCAGCATGGGAACGTATCCCTTCGGCCGTCATGTCATCGGCCTTTGCCCTATGATTAAAACATGCCCGCGCAAGCGTCAACGATCAAGGCGAAGAAGGTAACGCCAAGAGCGATCGAGCCTTTGTCTCTGCCGACGGACGTTACGTCGCGTTCTATAGCGATTCGGACAACCTCGTGAGCTCAGATGGAAACGCGATGCGCGACGTCTTCGTCCGTGATCTGGTCGATCAAACGATCGTCCGAATTTCGATCAGTTCAGCCGGCGCCGAATCAAACGGAGCGAGTAGTCGGCCGGCGATTTCGTCGGACGGACGCTACGTCGCATTTCGCAGCACAGGCACGAACCTCGTATCCGGTGACACCAACGCGTTCGAGGACGTCTTCGTTCACGATCGTGATCCCGACGGTAACGGCGTTTTTGATGAAGGAAACGGTATCACCGAGCTTATCAGCCCAGGCACCTTTGCGCCCGGAGACGGCGACAGCTCAAGTCCGGTGATTTCCGCCGATGGCCGATACGTCTCGTTTCACAGTGACGCAACCAATCTCGTCGATGGTGATCAAAACGCGCTGCGAGACGTTTTCCTTTTCGACCGCAACACAGCCACCCTGACGCGCATTAGCCAATGCAACTCCGGCGTGGCGGGTGACGGCGTAAGTGAACGCCCCGCGATCACCGCCGACGGTCGGATTATCGCCTATCACAGCATGGCGAGCACCTTCGGCGGCGGCGATTCCAACATGACGAGTGACATTTTCGTGTTGGACCGCTTGGCCTCAAGCGAGACCAACGACTGCGGTCAGCCGCCCAGCACGCCGCCGCCGCCGAGTGGAGCGTGCGGCGCCATGGGGTTCATTCCGACGTTCATCATGCTGCTCTCGATGTCATTGCTGCGCAGTGCGAAAAAAGAGGCGTCCTAAGTGCCAGACACGGCAGTCGGCGGCGCCGGGTTTACTTCGTTCCCCAGCGGATCGTGTTGCGTTCGTTGATCTGATAGATGAGCACCTTCGCGGCTTCGATGAGTTGTTCAAGAGACTCAGCCACGAAGAGAATGTCCTGATAGACGTCGATGCGGAACGGCTGAGCGATGACCTCGGCCAATCGAAACGGGCGCCGTTCGACTTTGTCGGACAAGCAGTAACCAGCCTCACCCGGCGAGGAGAGGAATCCGCTACCGAGGATGCGCTCCTCACCATTCTCGCGGATCAGTCCGAACTCGATGGTGAACCAAAACAGGCGCGTGATTTCGAGCACGTCCAAATCGGTCGTGGTGATGCCGTTGATGTCGCCCAGGTTTCGCATCAGTTCGCCGTAGACGGGATCCGCCTGGAGCGCGACGTGGCCAAAGACGTCGTGAAAAATGTCCGGCTCCTCGACGTAGTCGATATTTTCCGCCGACCGAATCGCCACCGTCGTGGGATAGGTCCGTTGTTGCAGGCTCTTGAAGAAATAACGAGAGTCCAGGTAGCCGGGAACAGCCCGCGCCGTCCATCCCGTAATCGGTTTGATGCGATCGTTGATGTCGTCGAGACGGGGCATGCGCGTGAAATCAAGCCCAATCTTTTCGAGCCCCTCGTAAAACTGTCGGCACGCCTTGCCGCGTAACGATTGATGCTGCCGCTCGCACAGAGTCTGCCAGACTTTGTGATCTTCCTCGGTGTAGAGGCTATAGTCCTGCGTGCAGTAGATGTCTTCGAGCTTCACGACGCCTCTTCCCTTCGTTGTGATGATGTGTTCAAGCGATCGTCTCGCTCGTGTCGCGTTACGTAACTCTCCTGACGACCGTGTGCTACCACGATGCTACGATACAGCGCGCCTCCCCGAAAGTGAAGACGATACAGCCCTCGCGATGGCGGACCGTCGCGCTCCGATTACACTTTCCCCCGACCAGGCAAACACAGCCCCAGAGGCTTGGGCTACCCCTCGCCTCTGGGACCACGTATACGTTCGGCAACTGTGGGAAGGTCAGTCGCCGACGTATTCGGGAGGGTTTCCTGCGATCACGTTTTCCCCGCGTGCTCGTGGCCGTGCCGGTTTCGGTCGTTGCGACTGTTGGCCAGAAACTTACGAACCTTTTGCGGAACGCGATCGCTTGGCCAACTCGCCAAAATCGCCGTAGTGTCCAAGAGCGGGGCGCCGCAACGGCGCTTCCCGCTCAAGGAACAATCCGTAGCGGCGCGCAGCATGTTGAACTCCGCTACTGACCAATCGACGGGTACAGCGTCCAGCGATCCGTCGGCGTGAATCAGCACGACGACCGGACCGCGAAGACGCTGCCTCCAGCTCCCCCAGGGCGTTGTCACAGAGGCGACCGTGCGGTCGCCGGATAGATCGTTGGACGCCCGTTCGGCACGGACGTCCACTTCTCGCAGTTCAACGTCGGACAGAACAAGAAACCCCGGCTGATCCTCCGTCATTCCTACGGCGAGAAACCCACCGGCGAGATTCTGAGTATATTCAACCGAGTCGGCGTTCGCGCTCGTTCCGACGCGTTCGTACGCCGCATAAGCCA
>JADFRO010000357.1 GCA_022561255.1 Planctomycetota bacterium
CTGGGAATCTGGGGGTTAGTACGTTTCTTTTGGTGGGAGTCATGGGTGTGAGTGTAGCCCTTTCCGAGTTCGCGACGTTTTTTGGCACCCCTGGGATAGACTGCTGGTCAGGAGGGCAATGAGAGTGCTTAAGAAGGATGATGCTTGGAAAGACATGCCGTTGGTTGAAGGGTGGATGCATGCGCCGTTGCGCTGGAAGGTTGTGCTAGGTGTTGGCGTAGCGGCTTTTGTAGGGGTGTTCGTTCTTCTCGACATCGCTTCAGGCGGCGTATCTGGACACGTACGGGTGGCTGTTGTACAAGAAGGGGGCGTTTGCGGAAGCGGCGGCGTGGCTTGGGCGTGCCAATCGCGCACGCGCCGGTGAGGATCCCGTCATTCTCGATCACCTGGGGGATACCTTCTGGCGACTTTCGAAGCGCGAGCAAGCGATCGCGCACTGGAACAGGGCCGTCGATGTTGTGTCTGAGAAGTCGGATGAGGAACTCGCCAACGACGACGAGCGCCGGGTGCGATCGCAGGCACCCGCGAAGATCGAGAAGGCACGCAGTAACCATGAGCCACCGGTCGCGCCGCTGAAAGCGCCGACTCGCAAACGAAAGCAACAGGGCAAGAGTAAACTCATGGAAGAGGCGTAGTTGTGGTGTGATCCATTGGCCGCGCCGGGGGAAGTAGGAGCCGCTTCGTGTCGGGACACTCCAAGTGGTCCACCATCAAGCATAAAAAAGCCGCGCTTGACGCCAAACGCGGCAAGGCGTGGAGCAAGCTCTCCCGCGCGATCACCATGGCCGCCAAGGAGGGCGGCGGTAACGCCAACGACAATCCACGTCTGCGGCTAGCGATGGAGAAAGCCAAGGCGGGCAACATGCCCAAGGACACGATCGAGAAAGCGGTCAAGAAGGGTACCGGTGAACTCGAAGGTGCATCCTACGAGGACGTGCTCTACGAGGGATATGCTCCGGGTGGCGTCGCGATCATGTGTCGGGCCGTTACCGACAACCGTACCCGAACCGGTGTCGAGATCAAGAAAGTGTTCGAACGCGCCGGCTCCAGCCTGGGCGGCGCGAACTGCGTGGCGTTTCAGTTTACGCAAAAAGGCACGATCATCGTAGCGACGGACCAGGCCGATGAGGACAAAATGCTCGAAATCGCCCTGGAGGCCGGCGCTGAGGACGTAAGCTCGTCCGCGGAGTACCACGAGATTACCTGCGCTCCCGAGGTGTTCCACGACGTCAAGGACCAGATCGAACGCGCCGGCGTCACCATTCAGTCAGCCGATCTGGTGATGCTTGCAGACTCCTCCGTCGTGCTGGATCTCGCCGCTGCTCGCAAGGTCATGCGTTTGATCGACGCCCTCGATGAGCACGACGACGTGGACGCAGTCTACTCCAACGCCGACCTGCCGGACGACGTTGCGGCGGAGTTGTCCAAGGGTTGATCGCGCACCGCAGCGTTCGATTCATTCTCGGTCTACAACCGACAGCTTACGCCTGCGTCTCGCCTGCGGTTTGGTTGACCAGCGCCGTGAGGTGACCCAGCTCCGGTAGGATTAGCTTTTCCATCGCCAGTCGAACGGCACCGGTTGAGCCGGGCATGGAAAAGATCAGCGTTGATCCGCACACGCCGGCCGTCGCTCGCGATAGCATGGCCGGTGCGCCAATCTCGTTGTAGCTGAGCATTCTGAACAGTTCGCCGAACCCGTCCAGGCGTTTGTCCAGCAGTGCTGCGATCGCCTCGTAGGTTGTGTCTCGCGGCGCAAGCCCGGTCCCGCCCGTTAACAGAATGGCGTGACACGCCGGATCATCGCAAAGCTCGGTGATGAGCTTACGCACGACCCCAGGATCGTCGGGCAGAATCTCATGCCGGATGACGGCGTAACCGGCCGATTCGAGGCGTTCGCGGATGAGCGGTCCGCTGGTGTCCGTTTCACGCGTTCTCGTATCGCTGATGGTTATTACCGCGCAACGAACGCTTGCGACGTTCTTGGTCTCGTGTTCGCTGGATGCCATCGGGATGATTGTAATTGCCGGCGCGCTGTAGCGAAAGCGTACCGGATCAGCCAATGATCAACTCCAGCGGACCGCATCATTGCTTCCCTCCCTTTGCAAGGGGGCTTGAGGGGGCTCGACTGCTAGCGTAACGGCTTGAGGTCCGCTTTTTCGCGGAGTTCGTTCACGCGCTGCCAAAACTTCGGATCCTTCTGGATGAATTTGACGAGGTGGGCGGTGCTTATACCGAGCTTTCCACTCGCGTCGCCGATTCGCATCTCGTAGCCGGCGAGCACATCGAGCAGTTCACACACGACACGCGGGTAGTCCTCGCTACGACGTCCGACAACCAGACGCCCATCGCCGGCGATGCAGGAGGCGAGGTGGGGGCTGGGTGTGTAGGTGTCCGGGTCGATCGGAGTTCGCAGTTTCAAGGCGATGAACTGTCGCAGTCGACGAACCGCCCGGGTTTTGTTGACCGATTGGGACCGATCGTCGGAGGCGGTCGAGGCCAGTCCCGTCGGCCCATGTCGTAACCGGACGGCCGAGCTCGTCTTATTCCTTTTCTGACCGCCCGGACCGCTCGCCCGGAAGTGATCCACTTCGCACTGGTTTAGCAGGGCTGCGTCGCTAAGAGCGAGGTATTCTTGAGGCGAGAGTTTCCGTGGGGCGGTCAAAGCGTTGCTCCGTTCTCGATGCGCTCCGTGACCATAGTAGCGGCGGAAACCGTTGGTTCGCAACACAATTCATCCAGGACGATCCGGAGGCGGCTCCCGGAACGGGGCTCGAAGCGCCGGGTGAGTTAGGAGTGGGCGTTGGGGGGGGCTGGACACAACCACCGTGGTCGCGCTGTCACCGACGAGGGACGTTCGATCCCGTTGGCGTGAACCCGAACAACGCGAAAGCGATGACGATCAGCGCGACCGACATCACCATGACGATCGATCGAGCACCGCCCTCGCAGAACACCGCATCGTAATTAAAACGCGGCAGTACGGAGCCCGCCCGACGCACCCATTCGGGTGGATTCACCGGCGTCGCCACGAACGGCGGCTCGTGCCACC
>JADFRO010000033.1 GCA_022561255.1 Planctomycetota bacterium
CAATGCGCTAGGCATCGGCGTGCAGCTGGCGAGCGACGGCCTGAACGGCTCGGGATGCGAGCTCGTCTACCGTTTGGGCGGCGACCATCCCATCGAAGACTTTGCGGTCGCGATCGGTGCCGCGATGGGAGATTCGGCATGAGGCGGTGTGGCGTGAATCTCATTCCGTACGACGTACGATTGGCACAGACACAACGTCGACACCTGGAGCGCTGGATCTATTGCGTCGTGCCGGCGAGCATCATACTTGTCGCCGCGTTGGTTCTGGACGCTCGGGCGACCGGCGACTTCGATACCCTTCACGTCCAGCACGCACAGCTCGCTGCGACGTTGACGCAGGCGCGAGCGAATCTTGCGAGCGTGACCGCGGAGGCGGAGCGTACGTTCCTTCACCTTGAGCGGGCCAACGCGCTTCGGGCGAAGCGGAGCTGGTCGGGCATGTTGGCACTGCTGGCGCACACCATGCCGCAGGATTGTTGGCTATCGACGATCGCCACAGATCCCCCGTCTCCCACGCAATCTACGTCGAGGCGAGGGCAGCCGAGACGGTCCGCGGGCGAGGCCGATCGGACGGGGTTGTCGATTGAGGCGCCTCGGAAGATGCGCATTGCGGGCTTTTCCCTCAATGCGACGGGGCCGCTAACGTTCGTCACGCGACTCAAGGAGACGCGGATCTTCCGAAATGTTCTCTTGGAGCGCTCTGTCTTCGACGCGGGGAGTGATGAGCCCAGGTTTCGTTTTGACATCGTGTGCGAGTGGTAACCATGAAAAGGGAGCGCAATTGGTCCATCTGGTTGATCGACGGCGCCGGCCTGACGGTCGTCGTCGCGATCATGACCTCAGCGGTTTGGCTCTTCGCCGTAAGCGGTGAACAGACGCGGGGCCAAATCCGGAGGTTGGTCCGCGCTACCGCGGTTGCCCGAGGTGATCTTGAAGTGCTCCGGCAGGAACGGGGAGCGCAGGCCCGCCTCTTGTCCCACCGTCAGCGCGAACTCTCGACGCAAGGCCGTCTGCCTACCGAGACGTCCGTCGAGTCCTATTTCCAAGAACTCTCCGCTTTGGCGCTGCAGAACGGCTTGCGCGTGATTCGACACAACCCTCTCATGGCGCGTTCGTATCCCGGTCTACTGGAGCAAAGATTCGCGTACGAGGTCGTGGGCACGTTGTCGGACCTGGGCCAGTTCTTCAAAGCGATCGAGCGTAGCGACTTTTGGGCCGATGTCAGTTATTTGCGAATTGGGGACGGTCACGGCAAGGGGCGATCGAAGCAAGCGGCAACGCGCACCGCCCTCCTTACGATCAGCATATTCTCCGCGACATCCGAATCGGAGCAACCCGAGCACGAATCGACATGATGGAAGTATCCAAGAAGAAAACATACGCAGTGATCTTAATTCTCGGGGGCGTCGCGCTCGTTGTGGATCGACTGATGCTATCGGAGTCGGCGGCTGGCCCGCGCGTGGCCGTCGCTTCCGAACCCGCTCCTTCCACGAACGCGCCCGCCACGCCCGACGACAACGCGGAGGGGCCGGGTCCGCTGGCGATACCTGAGCTGCCGTTTCCCCGGGCCGTCGCGCGTTTTTCCGATGAATCGCGTTTACCGGACCTCTTTGCATCGCCCCGGGAGCGGCTGCGTGCGTCTGGCGCGACCGATAGTCACGACGTTACGAGAGAAGCAATGGCGGCGCGAAGCTCCCTGTCACGCGCGGCGTTCGAAGACGCGCATCGGTTGGACGGCGTCTTTATTCAACAACGTCTGAGAATCGCCGTGATCGACGGGAAGTGGAGCCGCATCGGAGAGAAAATCGACGGATGTACGGTTGAGGAAATCGCCAGCCGCGAGGTCCGATTTGCTTGCAAGGACGGGGTCGCGGTTCTTACGCTGAACTTGAGGCGGAAATCTCCAGGAGGCTAAAGTGCAACCTGTGGGACATCGATACCAATGTGTATCGTATGTGTCTATGGGGTGAGGGCACTGCCGACGGGGCGGTAGCCTCAGGGTGTAATCTGCGTGCAAACGCAAAGCGAGCGAAGGTAAAATGACAATCCGAACAAGGACCAGAGCGTTTAGTCTTGTCGAATTGGTGATCGTTGTCGTGATTATCGGCGTAATCGCCGCCATCGCGGTTCCGCGGATCAGCCGTGGCGCGCGTGGTGCAGGGGAATCAGCCTTGCGGGGAGACCTTGCGGCGATGCGCAACGCGATCGATCTCTATGCAGCCGAGCACGTCGGAACGTTTCCGTTGGCCGGGACTTTCGAGGCCCAGCTCACGTTGTTCAGCAGTGCGGTAAACACGACGTCCGCAACAAAGGACACGACGTTCAAGTACGGACCGTATCTGCGAGCGCTGCCGCCGCTCCCCGTTTCGGGTGAGGGCGTGGCCCTAGGCGGGAAGCTGGGTGACACCGCAGTCGCAGCAGCCGACGCGGCGGGTGTCGGCTGGTTGTATACGGAGGGAACCGGCGTGATCGTGGCGAACACCGGCACGGCGGATGACGAAGCCACGGTCCTATACAATACGTATTAGGACGTACTTCGACGCAGCGAACTGCTACGGACGCTGCTTGATCGAGACAACCAACTCGTCGTCGGGCTGTTCAATCACGCAGCCCGGCGACGCGTTCTTTTATCGAACCCGCGCACTCCGCACCCATGCTTCGCCCTCCACACGTGGGGATACGCCTCCAAGACCGCAACACGCGGTCTTGTCCCGATAGTCCCTCAATTGTACGTTTCATATGGCGAGATATGTGCGCTCGCCGGGAGAGGCGGATGAATTGTAACCGACGACGCAGATCGTCCCGTTCGCGGGTACGCGCCTTCACGATGGTTGAGCTCGTGATCGTCGTAACCATTATCGGGATCATCTCGGCGATTGCTGTTCCGCGCATGAGCGCCGCGAGCTCGACGGCGACGGGTAACGGACTGAAGCTTACGCTGGCAAACGTGCGGAAGGCCGTCGACGTCTTCTACGCTGAGCACGGACGCTACCCGGGCTACGATCCGGCAAGCGGAGCGGCGAGCGGTGAGTTCTTCGTGGATCAACTGATCACGTACTCAGACGCCACCGGTAACACCAACGCCACGTACGCGTATCCGTTCATATACGGGCCGTACATTCGCTCACCGTTTCCGACGAACCCGACCAACCATCTGCAGAACGTTCACGTGAAGACGAGTGCTGCGGACGCCGATCCTGCCGCGGGCTCCGTCGGATGGATCGCCGTGCTGTCCAGCGGCGATTTCGGAATCAGCGCTACGGACGCCGCCCTGGACGACGTTGGCATTATCGACGACGGCAGCAAGAAGCTGCTGCGAATCTATTAAAGAGCAGCCGATGCGTGACAGTGGTGGCCACATTCAACCGGATCGGATCCGTCGCGCCTTCACGATCATCGAGGTCTTGATGGTCGTATTCATAATCGGCGTGATCTCCACGCTGGCCGTGCCCCGGTATAGCAACTTCGTCGCACAGCACCGCGCTGAGTCCGCCGCTCGGCGCATCGCCGCCGACATCGCGCTCGCCCGCCGACACGCCAGACTCACCAGTACGAGCCAGACCATACAGTTCGATGTGTCAAACAACCGTTATGTCGTATCCGGCATGTCGAGCCTCGACAACCCGGCGGGCTTCTACACCGTCTCGCTCGCGGACGAGCCGTACGGTGCTTCGATTGCGTCGATCTCACTCGACAGCAACGACAACGGAACGATCACGTTCGACGGCTACGGCGTTCCGAACACAGGTGGCTCCATTGTCGTCGGCGTCGGCGTCTACAGTCGAACGATTCAGATCGACGCCGCAACCGGGCGTACCACGATATCCACAACCGTGATCGATCCGGCGCAGGAGGTGCTCTGATGGTCGGACGGAAGCGTCGGCGACGACGCGCCTTTACGCTTCTTGAGTTGCTCTTCGCTATGGTGGCGATGACCGCGCTGATGGGGGGGCTGGCGTCGGCGCTTATGCTGGCAAGCCGCGCCATCCCCGACGACGCGAGTCCCGCCGCGGTCGCTATCGACGCGTACTACGCGGCGGACCAGATCGCGGGCGAGCTTTTTTGCGCCCAATCCTTCAGCGAACGAACCGCAACCGCCATCACGTTTACCGTGGCCGACCGCGACAACGACACCATCGCCGAGACGATCCGCTACGCCTGGTCGGGTACGCCGGGGGATCCGCTAACACGGCAGTACAATGCGGCAGCCGCAGTAGCCGTCGTTGATGATGTGCGCGAGTTCGAAATACAGTACGAGGTGAAGATGGTCACGCAGGCGTCGCCACCGGATTTGTTTTACCTAACCGGTGTCCGGATCGTTCTGCGAATTGGTGGCGATACGTCCACGCGCGTCGACACCGCAGTTCAGGTTCTCAACGCGCCGGAGGTAAGCGGGCCATGATAAACGCGGACCATACACGTCGTGGCTCGCGTTGCCTCCATCCGGCGTTCAGTCTGGTCGAGACGGCGCTCTCCATCCTACTCGTCGGAGGTCTCGTTGTGGCCGCGCTCAACACCGTTGGCGCATCGGTCGCCGGCCGGGAGTTCACCCGCAATCGCGGAAGAGGAGATCTTCTGGCCCATCACTTGATGAGCGAGATTCTGCGACAGAGTTATCAGGAGCCGGTCGATACGCCGACGATGGGTCGGGAATCGGGTGAGAGCGGCGGCTCGCGCTCGTCTTATGACGACGTGGACGATTACGACGGCTGGGCGTCGTCGCCTCCGGAGGAAAAAAACGGAAGTGCTCTAGCCGATCTGACCGGCTGGGAGCGTAGCGTCGTGGTCGAATTCGTTGATCCCAATGTGCTGACCACCGTCAGTGCGACGGAGACAGGGGTAAAGCGCATTACCGTCACGGTTCGTCACCACGGCGTCGATAAGGCGTCGCTTACGTCGATCAAGACCATCGCAAGTGAGTAAGAGGGAGTCGAAAGTGCTGCGTCGCCCACGAGATTTCATGCTTCTGAGCTCCGAGCCGCGGGCAGAGATGCGCTCGGCAGGAGTAGCCCGCGCGGCTATACCAAGTTCGATGTCGGTCGGTCTCGGTGGTTGGCGACCGGCTAACCACCACACGCTGCACCATCGCAGACGCGGCAGCATTTATGTAATGGTCCTGGGCACGTCGTTGGTCGTGACCGTCATCGGCCTTTCCGCGCTGACGATTACGCGCATCGAGCGACGCAGCGCCGAGTCGACCGGCGACTTCGCCCAGGCGAGGCTTTATGCTCAGTCCGCCATTGACATGGGTCGGTTGCGCATTCGTAACGATCCGGACTGGCGAACCTCGTACACAAACGGTGATTGGGAAATCCGTCGTGCGATCGGTAGCGGAACCTATACCGTCGGTGGATACGACCCCGTCGACGGCATATTGGACGACGGGTCGAGTGACCCGTTGATCCTGAAAGGTATTGGATTCGAAGGGGCCGCGCGCTACCAGTTGCAAGTTCAACTCGAAGCTCAAGGCCAGGCGCTGACCTGTCTCGAGGTCGCGTTGCACACGGGCGACAATCTCCTGTTCAGCGGATCCACCGCCCAATGCGATCAGGTCATCAGCTCAAACAACAATATCGATGCGACATCGTGCGACATCTTTTCTGAAGTCCAGGTGGTCGGTTCCGCCAGCGGTGGAACCTATTGGATCACTCCGATCACCGGCATCACGCCGCGAACCATGCCCGACAGCACCGTCTTCGACTATTACATCGCGAACGGAACGCCCATCGATGTAGGGCTGCTTCCCAAGATCGGCCCGACGCCTGCAATCAAGGAAGTCGTGCTGAGCCCGGCAAGCAACCCCTACGGTCCGACGAATCCCGAAGGCATTTATGTGATCGATCTGATGGGGCAGCAGCTCAAGTTTCGGAAGTGTCGAATAGTCGGAACCATCGTTCTGCTCAACGGAACCGCGGACTGTACAACGCTCGACTGGATCAACTGGGAGCCCGCGGTGGCCAACTATCCGTCTTTGATGGTACGCGGTGATTTCATCTTCAACACCGACTCCACACAGCCGCTTGTCGAGTCAAGTCCGACCAACGTGAACTACAACCCCATCGGTACGCCCTACAACGGCGACGAGGACGATCTCATCGACGACACCTACCCGACGGTGTTCGGCGGACTCTACTACGTTTCCGGAAGCGCTTCCATCGCGACAGGTAGCCACCCGGCTTTCGACGGAGTGTTCGTAGTCGGCAACACGCTTACGACGAACGGCGACGTAACCTTAACGTATCGGTCGACGTTCCTCTCCAATCCACCGCCGGGCTTCGGGAGCGCGGTAAAGATGAGCATCGTCCCCGGAACGTGGAAACAAACCGTGAATTAGAGCGGTTTCAGTCAACACGAAGCGACCTCCTTTTCATCCCCTCCTAGACTAGAGTTTTGCACTTTTTCGGAGCCTCTTCGAGGCTCCTGCGGTCATCAAAAAAGGCCACCTGCCGATATTCTGGATGTTGGAAACGGATTTCCAGAACTCGTGGCAGGAGGCCTATGCGATGAACCTTACATCGACCATGGACGCGTCGATCCAACAGTTCGCTTCGTGTTTTACCAAACCATCTTTCCAGACCTTCCGCGTGATCGTCGCGGGATGGCTGCTCGGCGGGGGACGGCGAACCGTCACCCATGTTCTTTTGGCGGGCGACGGGCTCAAGATCAAGACCTTCAGTTGCTATCACCGATTCTTCAGCAAGGCCCGCTGGACGATCGACTCGATGGGGCGCGTGATCGTCTCCATGGTATTGAAGTTCATTCCCAAGGACACCCCCATCGTCGCGGCCATCGACGACACCCTCAACCGTAAGACGGGCAAGCGCATCTGGGCCGCTGGCATGCATCACGATCCGATCCTCTCCAAAGGGAAGCGGTGTCTGTTTTCCTTTGGACACAACTGGGTGGTGTTGTCGATCCAGCTTCGCTTTGCGTTTGCGCCGGACAAGGTCTGGTCGCTGCCGATTCTCATGCGTCTCTATCGGCGCAAACAAAAACTCGGTCGCCCGCGCGGAGAGCGCAAAGCCATCGGACAAGCGAGGCCCGGCGAATACCGCACGCGTCCACAGCTTGCCAGCGAAATGATCGCGATTTTGGCTTCCTGGCTGCCGAATCGAACGATTCGCGTCGTGGGAGACAGCGCGTACGCCGGTAAAAGCATATCGAGGAATCTTCCGGACAGCGCCCATCTCACGTCGCGCATGGTGATGAACGCGGCGCTCTACGATCAACCGTCGAAACGCCGGAAGGGTGCGCTGGGCGCCCCGCGCAAAAGAGGAAAGCGACTTCCATCGCCTGTCGAACTGGCCAAGTCCAAGAAGGTTCGATGGACCAAGACTCGGGCCACGCTCTACGGTCGCCGAGTGCGTGTGTGGTACAAGAGTTGCACGGCCTTGTGGTACAACTCGGCGGGTACACGTCTGTTGAGGATCGTTGTCGTGCGCGATCCCTCGCTGCGGCGAAAGGACGACTGCTTCTTCACTACCGACCTCACCCTGTCGCCCAGAGCGATCCTGGAACTGATTGCCATGCGCTGGCCGCTGGAGGTCGCCTTTTACAACGCCAAGCAGTTCCTGGGATTGGAAGATCCGCAGAACCGAACCCCCCAAGCCGTCCAGCGAACGGCGCCGATGGCGCTGTACCTGCACACGTTGGTGATCCTTTGGTTTGCCAAACATGGACGCTTCAATGCCGAGGCGTACCGCCGGGCTCACCCGTGGTACGTCCAAAAACGCACGCCGTCGTTTGCCGACATGCTGGCCAGCCTGAAAAGGACAAGCCTGAGAGAAAGTATTTCCGGGTACCCTGGTCAAAAACCGCCCTCTGCAATAAAGCTGCGGACCCTATTCCAGACCTTGGAGGCCGCCGCATAATGTGCAAAACTCTAGCCTAGCAGTCCGTTGAAGTATTCCCGTTTTCAGGTTGCGTTTAGATTTGGGCGTGCGATGAAGTCAACGTAGTACGCTGCGATTTCTAAAACCGAAGATTCGGCCAATTCAATATGATGCGCCACCCAATCGCAGAACGATCGGAATCCCCGCCCAACGGCGACGATGGCTGACCAAATGAGCCGAAAACCGCCCGCGCCTTCCGCTTGTAGTGTTTTCGGTTTGCCCATGCCGAACAGCGACCGCATGATCACTCCGAGGTTCCTGCCGGCAACGCACATCAGGTAACGTTTCGTCACGTCCTCCAAACCGCGGAGCCAACTTCGCCTCGCGCCACCCGTTCTGCAAACGTGAGCAAAACTCCGTTCCACATACTCGCTTCGCAATTTGCCTAATCGCTTACCGCGATCGCCCCTCACGCGCCGACGATTGCCGTAGACCGCGTGCTTGCATTCAGACGGTTTGTCAATCCACTTACGATGCCACCGACTCTCTCGCTCTGGAATATAACTACGAACCCCGAACGCTTCGCACTGCACCAGATTGTCCGTGCTGTGGTAACCCTTGTCTGCAATGACGTCTTTGATCTGCGATTCACTACCCGCAAGCATCGTGTGCGCTTGAGCCTTCACAAGCGTTTCGCAAAACGTGGCCGTGTCCGATTCGTCCGCCTTATGAACCCCCGCAGACAACACGATGTCAGTGTCAATATCGATCGCATGCTCGGTCTTGTACGCCATTCGCGTACGACCGTCCTTCATCTTCATGATGCGAGCGTCGGAATCAGTCGGCGACGCCCATTCCTTGTTCGATACCCTCTTTTTCCGCTTCTTGTCGAACTTACGGACATCCTCATCCGTCGGATCTTCGATACCTTCTTGGGCCATCAGCTTGCGGACGTACGCCTTCCAATCGTCGCCGGTGTCACGCCGGACGATCGACTTCATGGCTGCGTCCGCTTCGATAAACGTCGAATCGATAGCCACCGATTTGCCTTTCAGCAACTTCTTCACTTTAGCGATCGATAGCACGAATGTGAAAACGGCTTCGTGAACTTCCAGCGGCAGTCGTTGGCGAATGACCGTGAGCGTCGAATGGTCGGGCGTAGGCTGTGTGATATCCAAGCCAAGAAACGACTGAAGCGATCGGCTATCGCTGCAACGCCAGGCGATGGCTCGCTGTGAATCGAGGCCCTCGAAAAATCCGATGAATAGCATCCGAAAGTAAATGCCCGGCGGAATGCCCGGTCGACCCGGACCGTCTTTGTAATATGATTTGCAACGCTTCTCGACGAATTCGTCGAACTTTGCTTCGTCCAGAAGCCTGTTGAGTTGGGAATAGAACGGGTGGCCCGGCGATTTCGGAAGATCGCACGTCGCCACCCAAAGATCCTGCTGCTCTCGCTTACGTCGTCCCAACGACATGATATGCCCTCATCCTTGAGTTCGTCGTGGCCTGTCACGCTTTTGATCCGAGCATTATACCATCGGTGTCAAGAGAGTTTTTCAACAGGCTGATAGGCTCTAAGCCGAGGTTAGGGTAACTCGGTTTACATCCCCCAGGATGGCGCTTTGGCCAGAAAGCTCTCTTCGCTTATGAAGAAGTCGATGCTGTGTTTCAGTGCGCGGGCGCGCTTCCGCAACCGTTCCATTCTGTACTCCGACACGAACACGCAGAGCCGCCTCTTGCCTGTGTTGATGACCCGGATCAGCTTCAGGAAGGACTTGTGGTTTGTAGCTTCCAGGTTGCGCAGGTCGACGACGAAGTCCTCCAGGTTGTGTAGAGCGCTCTTCTTGAGTCGCTTGACCGCTTGTTTAAGAGTGGACCGGTCGAGCGTGCCCTTGAATGTGAGCATTCGCAGAGAAGTATGCAAATCGCGGTCCTTGACGGATTCCAGGCAGATTTCCAATCGACTCGTCGTGTGCCCGCTGACCAGTTGGCCACACATCGCCCGCAGGCCGTCGCCCGTGTAGTTCGTCCGCCG
Organism: Planctomycetota bacterium; assembly: GCA_022561255.1. Taxonomy (GTDB): domain Bacteria; phylum Planctomycetota; class Phycisphaerae; order UBA1845; family UBA1845; genus JAJRUK01. Next base: position 9,871 of record JADFRO010000033.1, read on the forward strand.
CAACGGGGGGTGCTGGAAGATCTGCAATTTGAGGCTAAGCGCCGTCCACAGGGCGGCCGGGAAGGCCAGTACCGTCTTTACAGCAGTGCGTACCCACGGCACGGACACCTCACGGATTCCCCGGCGTAACAAGTGCCGAGCGATACGCCGTGCTTCGCGGCTCGGGCCTAGCAGAGCGGCAACGGGCAACACGGGCAAGCCTTTGACGAAATCCTGGAGGAAGACGGCGGCTTTCTTGCGCAGTCGCGGATCCGTTGAGTGTCGCCAGCGCTGATGTCCGTTGAGTGCGCACTCCAATGATCGCACGAGCGATGGGCCGAGTCGCTCAAAATCCTCCTTGAAACACAAACGTTGCTGTCGCCGCAACTCGTCGCTGGAGAGCGTGGGGTGCGTCACCATTGCGTCGAAACCGGTGCAGTGTTTGAAGTATTGCAGGCGATCTCTGGCGAAATCCGGCCGCAGGCGGCCCTCACTGATAATGCGATCGTAGAAGGGCGTGCCGGGCGTGGGTCCGTAGATCAGGAACTGCGCTAGCGTGGGTTTCTGGGCGAGAAGATAATCCAGCTCCTCACGGATGATTTCGGGCGTCTGGTAGTCAAAGCCGACGATCATGGAAGCCAAGGTGATGATTCCGGCTGACCGAAGCTCCGCAAAGAGAGTGGCGATATCCGTCCCCGATTGTTTGAGATAGCCGGATCGCCGACCTTCAACACCGATCCACAGTCCGTCGATCCCCATAAGCACCAACTCCTCGACGGTGTATTGTGACAGCGCCCGCACGCTGGCAAAGCAGAAAATCGAGAGCGTTCTTCCGCTCTCGTGGACGGCCTCGCCGAACTCCCGCGCGCGTCTCTTGTTCAAGAGGAAGTCTTCGTCCAGGATCGTGATCTTCATTCCTTCTTCGATGTCCTGGTATTTCTCGATCGTTTGTAAAATGTCCCGGCCACGCTCGAGAAGCCGAATGTGGCGGCGTTTGAAGAAATGCGACGTGCAACAGAAATCGCAGCCGGCAGGGCAGCCGAGCCCGGCAAAGACCAGTCCGGTCTTGGTCACCGGTACCGAGAACACGCGTAGCGTCGAAACGACGACAGGGTGGCGGAACGGACCGTCCCTTGGGGGCTCTCCCAACAGCTTCTTCATGAAGCCGACGCCTTCCTCGCGGCAGATGAAGTCACCGTAGGGTTGCAGAAGCTCATCCTCGATGACGGTGCCGTAACCGCCAAGGATGATTTTGCTGCGAGGACTGTGTTCCCGAATCAGGGCGACCACCTCTTTCATACGGTGGTACGTGCTGAGCACGAACGAGAGCCCGACAAACTCGTAACCTTTTGCCAGCTCTCGAATCAGTTGCCTCTTGGAGGGGTAATTCAACACGGTCGTCGGCGTGTCGAGGTTGGCGGCGATGAACTCCAGGCCGTACTGAAGATGCACGGCCCGCGGGCTGAACAACCCTTGCGCCGTGGTGACCTGCCCGTGGAGCAACTCGTAGCCGACCGAAGGTGAATCCCCGTAACGCGGACCAATAGGTTTACAGATACTCGTAAAAAGTAGCTTGTTCATCCGTTCCTCTCATTCAACATTCCCGAGTAGCGCACGAATGAAATATCTTTCCGGCTACTCTCGGCACCCTTTTCGAACCCTTGCGCCCGGCTAGGGCGAGGATTTCATGGGTTACGCGGCTGGCATTGGCCAAGATCGCTTTGTGACACCGAATATCAGTACGGGTGGTCGCCCATGTTGGGATCCCCATGGTCGAGACTCCCGTTGGAAATCAGATAGCTCCAAACCTCGCGCCGATTATCATACGCTTTCATAGATATGTCTATCCTGATATAGTTGATAGTTGAAAAAACCTTCCGATCCCCGTTTGGATGGGTGCTATGGGCGTCTGGAAACGAAAGTTTTCACTTGGAACCCTGCGAGAGGGTTGGTCTTCTATTTCGGAAAGGAAGTCCTGTTCTTGCCTTGCAACAGAAGATCAAGCTCCTTCCCGATAATGTCCGCCAATCCCTGCTTCGCCCCGATATGTACGGACTCGACTTCTCCAGATTGGCCCAACACGAAAAGGGTGGGGAAGCTCTGAGCCTTGTATTCGGTTCCGATTTTCGCGGTGTCGTTGGTGCTGGTCGTCATGGTCATCGGTAGGCTGAATTTGAGATCCCGAAAATGCTTGAGCGTCTGTTCCTCCGTGCGCGCCCGCCCGCCTTTACCGCGCTTGTCCAGGTTAAGGGCCAGAACTTCAACTCCCTTATCCGCGTATTTCTTATGAAGCGACTCCATCCAGGGAAGAGATTTCTTGCAGTAACTGCACCACGAGGCATAACAGAAGACAACCTGTGGCTTCTCCCGTTTACCGCCAATCACCATTGGCTTGCCGTCAATCGTCGTCACCTCGTATCGGGGCGCCTTCTTCCCCACCAGGGTCATCGCCGGCCGTTGACGTTTGGGGGCTGGCGGTCGCTGCCCGGATTTCATGGCTGCTACGGCCTTGGTGATGTCGCCGCGCATGCCTTTGAGTTCAGCCCTTAGAGTCTTGATTTCCTTCTTGAGTTCCTGGACCTCCTTCTTCAGGTCTTGATCCTCGCCCGTGTTGTCCTGTGCAAACGAGGCTGCGCTCATCAGCAAGCCGATTACCGCAGTACGACAAAGAATTGTAAGTGTTCCTTTCATGGGTCTACCTCTCTCTCAAAACGTGTCAGCCCAAAGGTTAGTCCTTCAACACCGATAAGATCAACTACGGATCGACCGTAGTCTAGCACCCGTCGCCGTGGCATTCAACATCCGCGCGATCTGGGAAGGGCGGGCGGTGGCTTGCGATGTCGCTTTATGGGCCTATCAATAGGACGGTGCTGTGGTGCAGCCGGATTTCAGTCGGCCCGCTCAAGAGCACCTGAACCGACAGAAACCATGAAACCGGAGCCTCCGGGCAGCAGGTAAGAATCGGGGTCGTTTGCCCGCGCCATGACCCACTTGCGCAGGAGGCTCACGATGGACCTATTTATTGAGTTCGACAACGATCACAAGCATACGCTCGCTGGCCTGTGTTGGCCAGGCCGAAGTCCGGCACTCTTGGATGGCCGTGGGCGTTCACGAGAATGTTGGATGGCTTCAGGTCGCGGTGGATCACACCGCGCTGATGAGCGTGCTTGACGGCTTCACAGCTTCGCAGCAATGCCCACCCGTGATCGCGCAGCGCCGCCAAACACAGTCGGGTGGATCAACTCCGCCAGGATTTCCAGACTATCGATGATACGCGGCCCAGACCGGTTGAAATAGGCGTTTCCGTCGACGGCGTACACCCGTTCGGCTCCCACCGCGGTCAGCTTCGACCAATTCCTTAGCTTCGGCAGATCTCTGGCTTCGTCAAGAGTGCGTGCCAGATCAAAGCCGCACGGCATGACGACGACTACCTCCGGGTCGAAGGCGACGACGTCATCCCAGTCGGTGTAGTCGCTTCGTGCGCCAGGGCTGGCAAGTTCGCTTTGTCCGCCTGCCAGGTCGATCAGCTCAGGCATCCAGTTCGCGGCCACCATCACCGGCTCGATCCATTCAAGACACACCACGCGAGGGCGATGTCTGGCCGCCGCCGAGGCGACCTTCGCTCGCACTACTTCGACGCGTTTTCGCAGGTCCGTGACGTAGGCCTGCGCTTCGGCCGGACATGCAGCAGCATCACCGACACGTATGATATCTTCGAAGATTTCATCGAGTGTCGTGGCGCTCAGGGCAGCGACGACAGTGTTCTTGAGTGCGTCATGGCCCTGAACCGCGCGCAACACATCGTCATGGCTTACCGCGCACACCTCGCACTGCGCTTGAGTAACGATCAGATCGGGGCGTAGCGAAGCGAGCCGTTCGGCGTCAATGTTGTAAATCGGCTTGCCAGCGGCCACCCGCTGCGTTACATCTCGGTCGATCTCGATGCTTGAAGCGCTAGCGGCGATGTAGGTGTATGTCACCCGCGGCTTTCCCGCAACCTCCGACGGAAAGTCGCATTCGTGGCTAACGGCAACAACCTTCTCACCCAGGCCGAGTCCGTACAGGATCTCTGTTGCACTGGCTAGCAGTGACGCAATACGCTGCGGTTTCATCCGATGCGATCCTATCCAACGCGATGGCTGCCGTGTCTCAA
>JADFRO010000034.1 GCA_022561255.1 Planctomycetota bacterium
ATCTGAAAACGGTAGATGTCCAGAAGCTCGATGTCGAACGGGCGTCCAGTGTTGTTGGGCCCGTCCACACCCGAAGAGAATCCGAGGATGTGGGCTACCTCGTGAACCACAACGTCCTGGAAACTGAGCGCCTCAGGGTCGTCTTCGGTACCAATGTCTGGCGGTGTGTAGTCCCACGCGAGCTCGGAGTTGAAGAGCATCGTCCCGTCATTGCCCTTCAGGCTTCCGATAGCGGCGCGATGGTTCGCGAACGTGACGTATACTCGGTTTTCGTTCGTTACTTCGTCTGTAAAGATGTTGTAACGCACCGGGATCGTTGCCCCGGCGGGAAGCCAATCTTGGATCGTGTCGTCCCCGTCCATTCCCGCAACGAGCCCATCGCGCGCCACCGACCAGTCCAGCAGCACGTAGTTGTTTGCGGTCGCGCCGAGGATGTTCAGCGGCAGGGGTGTAAAGCTCACATCGACGACGACCTCGACCGCATTTGTGAAGCGGCTTTCGACATACCGTTCCACTTCCGCCAACGCTTGGGCCGCCTCCGCGGGCACTGTGCCGCTCTTGTTGAACGTCAGTTCAAAGTCGACGGTCGGTTCTGGGTCCGCGGCTGCGGCCACGTTGGGCTCGGCCGTTCGAAGCGTCTCTGCGATCTGATCGAGCTGGGCGGTGTCGAGTTGAGACGCACTACTGCCGCACATCGGACGCCACACGGTTTCCGTTTGGACCTCGATGCTCTGCGAATCGGCGTAGAGCCGCGTGATTTTCGTTGTGGCCGGCTTGGGAGTAGGCGCCTCGGCGGTCGCGGACTCGCTTGGACGCGGCGCCGCCAGCGCCGGGCTCGCAAAGGCTACAACGGCGGCGATCGCCAACGCCGACACGCTCGACCCCAACCGTGATGACCCCGCGAAGTTCAACCTTTTTTCCCCGCCTTCGTGCGTTCCCGAACGCCCACTCACACACCGGACATAGCGAGCGTACCCGAACCTCGGTCGCTTCGCACTCTAGTGTGGCACTTATTTCGACCGCTCCCCGAGCCCTAACTCCAGCGCCGAGCAATGTGAGACGCGGTAGCTACCACCGGAGGATTATAAGGTTACCGCTCCCGACGGGTCAATTCAACCCCTGTGAGGTCTGTACACGCCTCCGAACGCGGTTTTAGGCGGGTTGATGTCCGCGATTATGGGGCACCGGTCCGTGACTACTTCGCATCGACTCCATGTTCCGTCTGGGCTCGAATCAAAACGCAGGCGTTGCTGTGAGCCCTATATTGGCTATGTTGCTGACGGCAGGAGTGTCGGCGTCGTCGGCGCGGTCCGGGCAAGGCGCCCTTGTGAAGGCTGGCCGGGCGGACCATTTGGAGCACAAACGATGGGAACCCTATGAGTTTTGTCTGGTGCAAAAGTCGCCGGATTCGGCGTACTCTGTTCGGTGATCGCCGGTTGTGCTTCGAGCGGTCCGCGGGTCGTGGAGTGGCACGCTGCCGCACAGCCAACCGGCCAGGTCGCTCCACTTCTTGATGGACTCGGATCCTACCCCCATCGTGTCACGACAACGGTCCCACGCGCCCAGCGGTTCTTCGACCAGGGACTCAACCTCACCTACGCCTTCAACCACAAAGAGGCGATTCGTTCGTTCCGCGAGTCCGCACGACTCGACCCCCAGTGCGCGATGGCCTACTGGGGCTGGGCACTCGCTCTGGGATCCAACATCAACTCACCCATCGATGCCGAACGCGAAGAAAAGGCGTACAAAGCGATCCAAACAGCCATGACCCTCAGGTCCAACGCGACCGCTGTGGAAGCGGCGTGCATTGAGGCGTTGGCGAAGCGCTACTCGCAGGAAGCTAGGCCCGATCGGGCTGCGCTCAACAAGGCGTATGCGGATGCGATGGGTCTCGTCGTTCGGCGTTTCCCCGACGACCAAGACGTCGCGACGTTCTATGCGGCGGCGCTGATGAACCTACAGCCGTGGAGCTACTGGACGCGGGACGGCAAGCCAAAGGGCGATACGCCGACCATCGTCGCTGCGCTGGAGTCCGTTCTGGATCGTAATCCGCACCATCCCGGGGCCCTTCATTATTACATTCACGCTACGGAAGCATCCAACACGCCCGAGCGAGCGGAAAGTGCGGCGGATCGCCTGCGCTATTTGATGCCGGGGGCAGGTCACCTGTTGCACATGCCCTCCCATACGTTCATGCGGGTGGGTCGTTACGCCGACGCGTCGGAATGCAACGTGGCCGGCATTGCCGCCGACGAGCGCTACATCACGCAGTGTCGTGCGCAAGGTATCTATCCGCTCATCTACTACCCGCACAACATTCACTTCCTTTGGGCGGCGGCCAGCATGGAAGGCCGCAATGCCGTGGCGATCGAGGCGGCGCGTAAAGTCGCTTCCAAGGTCTCCCCCGAGATGCTGCGAGAGGAGACAACCCTGCAGACGTTTGTCGTCGCCCCGCTGTACGCGATGACGCGGTTCGGTCGGTGGGACGAAGCACTTCGCGAGCCCAAGCCCGACGGCGATCTGCCGTTCGTTGTCGGAATATGGCACTACGCGCGCGGCCTTGCCCTTGCCTCGAAGGGCCGAATCGACGAAGCCTCATCGGAACTTGATAGCCTTGCGGCGATCGCGGACGATCCCAACGTCGCCGACAAGCCCGTTACGCTTGCACACACGACCGCCTCGGCCATCCTGGGCATCGCAACTGAGGTGCTCGCCGGCGAACTCGCGGCGAAGCGAGGCGACGCGGCGAAGGCCATCGCTCATTTGCACCGCGCCGTGCTCCTGGAGGACGGCCTTCGGTACGACGAACCGGAGGATTGGCACTATCCGACGCGGCATGTCCTCGGGGCGCTCTTGCTCGACGCGGGGCGCTCTCGGGAGGCCGAAAGCGTCTACTGGGAGGACTTGCGGCGTCATCCGGAAAACGGGTGGGCGCTTTACGGTTTGCTCGAGTCGCTTCGGGCTCAAGGTGATGGGCGCAAGCGTGACGCGGCGGATGTCGAAACGCGCTTCCGAAAGGCGTGGGCGCACGCCGACATCACCCTAACAGCCTCACGATTTTGAGCGATGAAGTCGCAGTTAGCCGAGGGTCGAGTACAGCATGAGAGCACAGAAAACCGGTCCCTACCGCTCGCTGGGGTTGGCCCTCCGCGCGACGTTCGTTCTGGTTGCCGTCGCGTGCATGCTTCCCGCGTGTACGCACATTCATCGCGGCCCTGAGGAAGTTACCGCCGCGCTCGAGCGGCATGCTCGTGCGAATGAGGGGACCGCGGACGCCTACGCAAAGATGGTAACGGCTCCACCGCCCGACGTGGCCGATGCGCCGACGATGCGGGCGCCGCGAACGCTGAGTGAGTTCATCCGCCTGGCGCTGGATCAGAGTCCGGAAATCAAAGCCGCCGAGTTGGCCGCCCATGCCAAAGCGCAGCGGATCGCACAGGTCACGTCGCTACCTGATCCGACCGTGATGACCAAGACATCTCCGGAGCCGACGCGCACGGCCGAGGGCGACAACTTTTTTACGTTGTCGATTTCGCAAAAGCTCCCCGCCCCGGAAAAACTGGATCGCGCCGGCCGGATTGCGCTTGAGCAAACGCGTATCGCTCTGGATCGCCTGCATGAGGTTCGGCTCAGCGTCATTGCCCAGGTAAAGCGATCCTATTTCGGTCTGCATCTGCTCAACAAGAAGATCGAGCTTCTTGAGGCGGACGGGGATTTGATGCGAAGTTTGATCGAGGCCGCCCGAGCGCAGTTTCGTGTGGGGAAGCGGTCACAGGCCGACGTGCTCCGGGGCGAAGTCGAACTTTCCAACCTGCAAGCACAGCTTATCGAGCTTGGCCACCATCGCCAAGCGTCGCGCATTGCCCTCAACAGTTTGATGAATCGTCCCGCGGACACACCCATACCGAACTTCGAGGACTTCGAGCTTCGCCGGGCTGAATACTCCGCGCAGGATCTTTTCGCGCGTGCGATGGAATCGAATCCTCAGCTACAGCGGTTCCATCGTCGAATCGAGCTCCGCAGGCAGGAGTTGGAGCTCGCGCGCTTGGCGAGCCGGCCCGACTTTACCTTGGGTTTCGATTGGATGTCGATGGAACCGCGCGACGCCTTCGTGCCGCCACTCAATACGGCCACAGGCGTAAGGCCCACCGTCCCCCAGCTGAGCGAGGACGGAAGCGATAACTGGGCGGTTAGGTTCGGCTTCACGTTGCCGATCTGGGTGGCCAAGATCCACGCGGGCGTTTTAGAGGCCCAACACAATCTTTCCGAGGCGCAGCAGCAATACGTCGCGGCGAGGAATCGGATCGAGCGAACGTATTTTGACGCGTTGCACCGATTCCGCGCGCAGAAAGAGCTGGCCCTCCTGTTTCGTGACTCGATCATTCCGCAAGCCGAGCAGACGTATCGTGTGTCGCTAAGTTCCTACGCGGCGGGTACGACCGACTTCCTCGACATCATCGAGGATCATCGGCGCTGGTTGACCTTGACGATCCGGTATCATCAAGCGCTGAGCGACCTGGAGATCAGCGTCGCCGACCTGGAGCAGGCGATCGGTCGCAGCCTGGCGGAAATGGACGAGTCGGACTAGAAATCACACCCTAGCGGTGACGGTACGCCCTGTCGTTCTCCAACCTCATGCCCCCTCATCTCCGCCGGCCCAGGCGGGAAACGACGCTCCACCGCGTCTGGTTCAAAACCGTGATCTTTCGTGTACAATGCCCGGCGACGCCGTGCGCGGAGCGGCGGACCCTAGGTGACAAATCATCCCGCCCACGGGCGGAAGGAGCGGTTGGACGGCGTGCCTCGAAAGCCCATTAAAATCAAGCCCACACTGGAGTATCTGTCGATTCTGGACGGAGCCGGCAAGGTCGACGACGCACTCGATCCGAAGCTCGACACCGACCGCTCGATTTACCTCTACCGCCTCATGCTTCTCGCTCGGCGCCTCGACGAGCGTTGCATCAACATGCAGCGCCAAGGTCGAATCGGAACGTACGGACCCTGTCGCGGTCAGGAGGCGACGCACTGTGCCTCCACGATCGTGATGGACAAGGAGGGGGACTGGGTCGTCCACGCCTTCCGCGAACCGGGCTCCTTTTATCACCGCGGCTGGCCGCTCGAACGCATCATTCAGTTCTGGGGTGGATACGAGGAAGGATGCACGCCGCCTGACGGATGTCGAGATCTTCCCATCGCGGTGCCCATTGCCAGCCAGATACCGCACGCGATGGGCCTTGCATGGGGTATGAAACTCCGCGACGACAAACACGCGGTGCTTTGCTACTGCGGTGAGGGCGGAACCAGCGAGGGTGATTTCCACGAGGCGATGAACTTCGCCGGCGCTTATCATCTCCCACTGGTCACGTTGATTCAGAACAACCAGTGGGCCATTTCCATTCCGCGCGAAGCACAAACCGCTTCGGAGACCATCGCACAAAAAGCGCTGGCCTACGGATTCGACGGCATTCAGGTCGACGGAAACGATCCGCTTGCCGTATACGTGGCGACCCGGGAAGCGGTCGACAAAGCCAAGAGCGGCGGCGGACCGACGCTGATCGAAGCGGTGACCTATCGTTTGAGCATGCACACGACCGCCGACGATCCGACGAAGTACCGCTCCGACGAGGAAGTCAAGAAATGGGAGAAGCTGGACCCCATTCCGCGGTACCGAAACTATCTCGTCGGCCGTGGAATCCTCGACGACAAGCTGATCGAAGAGATTGAGGCTGATGTCCTGGCCGAAGTCGCCGCCGCCGTCGATCGTTACGAGGCCGGCCGCGACGTTGATCCGTTGGACTGCTTCGACTATCTCTATGCCGAGCTGCCGGCGGAACTCGTGGAACAGCGGGCTGAGTTTGAGCTGTGCTTGCAGCGCGAAGGCGTTGCGGCGGGGCACTGATCGTTTGTTGAATCTGTTCGCCTGTTGCGGTTGATGGTGGCCGTTGGAGTAATTCTAGACGATGGCGCTGATGAACATGGTGTCCTCCTTGAACCTGGCGATGGACGACGCACTGCGCGCGGATGACAACGTCGTTCTGCTCGGTCAGGACATCGGGCAGGATGAGGGTGTCTTCCGCGTGACCGCGAACTTGCTCAAGCGTTACGGCCCCAAGCGCGTGATCGACACGCCCCTGGCGGAAGGAGCGATCGTCGGCGGGGCGGTGGGTTTGGCGCTTTACGGTTTCAAACCCGTTGCGGAGATGCAGTTCTCCGGTTTTTTCTATCAAGGGTTTCATCAGGTCGAACAGCACGTATCGCGTTTCCGAAATCGTACGCGTGGCCGTTTTGCTATGCCTCTGGTACTGCGGATGCCCTACGGGGGTGGGATCAGAGCGGTCGAGCACCACAGCGAAAGTCGCGAGGCCTACTACGCGCACACGCCGGGCGTACAGATGGTGATTCCCTCCGGTCCGCGAAACGCCCGTGCACTCTTGCTCGCCTCGATCCAAAGTCCCGACCCGGTGATCTTCTTTGAGCCCAAAGCGGTCTATCGGGCGTTCAAAGAAGAGGTTCCCGAGGAGCCGGAGACCATGCCGTTGGGCAAAGCGCACGTCGCTCGCGCGGGTACGAACCTTACGATCATCGCCTACGGGGCGATGATGCGTCCCGTGCTCGAAGCGGCTGACGACCTTGCGGAGTCCGACGGGGTTTCCGTCGAGGTGATCGACGTGCAGACCGTTTCTCCGCTGGATACCGAAACGATCAAGAATTCCGTAGTCAAGACGGGACGTGCGGTCGTCGTTCATGAAGGGCCCCGCACTTGCGGGATCGGGGCGGAGATCGTCGCACGAATCGTCGAGACCTCGCTCATGCACCTTGAGGCTCCGGTCCGCCGCGTCACCGGGTTCGATGTGCAGTTCCCCTACTTCGCGCGCGAACGGGCGTTTCTTCCAAGCGCTGAGCGCGTCGCGTGCGTAGCGCGTGAAGTGCTGGCGTTTTGAAGGGCTAAGCGTAAACGAGAGTACGGTCGGGGTTTCAATCCGTGGTCAAGACGTCCGCGGTTCCGCTTACCGGCGAGAACGAGTCGATGTCCAAACAATTCTTACTTCCCGACCTGGGCGAGGGGATTACCGAGGCGCAGATCGTCCGGGTGCTGATCAAGACCGGTGACATGATCGCTGAGGATCAGTACTTGGTGGAGGTCGAGACGGACAAAGCAGCCGTCGAGATTCCATCGCCGTACGCTGGTATCGCCGAGTCCGTCCACGTCGAAGAGGGCCAAACCGTCAACGTCGGAGACGTCCTCGTTACGTTCGGCGACGGTGGCGCGCCCGCCGGCGCTGCAGCGGCTAAGGCATCAGCGCCCTCGTCAGTTTCCTCGACGGCGACCGTGACCGCCCCGCAGCGTGTTGCACCTGCGCCGACGGCGGTTGCTCCGCCTCCGTTTGTCGACGTGCCCGCGTCGGGCCGAACCGTCGCACCCGCCGCGCCCGTCGTGCGGAAGCTCGCTCGTGAAATGGGTCTGAACCTCGACACGATTCAGGGTTCCGGACCCGGCGGGCGGATTACGAAAGAGGATCTCCAGCGTGCCGGCGCAGGGCAAACGACGTCTACTCCCCAGACGCTTGCTGCCGCAATCCCAGCGCGATCAGCCGATGCGGTGGCCGCGCTGGTCACGCCGCTTCCCGGAACGCCGGATACCGACAAGTGGGGACAGATTTATCGCGAGCCGTTGAACCAGATTCGCAAGACCATCGCCAACCATATGACGCGCTCGGCGCGAACGGCGGTTCACGTGACGCACGGCGACGAGGCCGACATCACGTCGCTGGACAAGCTCCGCCGTGACTTGAACGAGTCCACGCAAAACGATCCGAAACTGACGTTCATGTCGTTTCTGATCCGTGCCACGTGCATAGCACTGCGCAAGTACCCGATCTTTAACTCCTCGTTCGACGAAGAGGGCGGACAGATCATTTACAAGGGGTACATCAACATGGGCATTGCGGTGGACACCGAGCGTGGGCTCATCGTTCCGGTGATCCGTGACGTCGACCGTCTGACCTTGCGCGGGATCGCCGGCGCTCTACGCGGTATTGCGGACCGGATACGCTCGAACCGCTTTGCGATAGAAGATCTGCGCGGCGGCACGTTTACGATCACCAACGTGGGAGCGCTGGGCGGTACGTTCAGCACGCCGATCATCAACCATCCGGAGGTTGCGATTCTGGGATTGGGGCGCTCCCGCAAAGTCCCCGTGGTTCGTGACGGTCAACTGGCCGAGGTCTTGTCGCTACCCCTGAATCTTTCGTTTGATCATCGCGTGACCGACGGCGCCAACGCCGCCCGATTCACGCGCGAGATCATCAGTTTTCTCGAAATGCCCGCTAAGTTTCTCCTGGATGGGTAGGAGCGGCTGCGCCTGAGGTCAGTGCTCTTGAGACCGGTGCGTCGGCTGTGTTCACGGCCCTACGGGCTTTCCTGATCGCCGGATTACGCAAGGACGGATCCTTATGGTCGTAGGCGAGTTCACGCAGGATACCGACCTTCTGGTCATCGGCGGCGGCCCCGGCGGCTACCATGCCGCTTTTCGCGCCGCAGCCAACGGAATCCAGACCACGATTGTCGACGCGGAGCCGGCTTTGGGCGGTGTCTGCCTCCATCGCGGATGCATCCCATCGAAGACCTATCTATCGATGGTCGAGACCATCCACACCGCAGCCATGAGCAAGGCTATGGGCGTCGATTTCGGAAAGCCGAAGCTCGATGTGAAGGCGATTCGCGTATGGAAAGAACAGGTCGTTGCCAAGCTCTCCGCCGGACTCGAATCGCTCTGCAAGAAGAATAAGGTGGAGCGGCTACAAGGAACGGCCCGTTTCGAGGACGTCAAGCATGTAGCCATCATGGGCGGCGAGGTGCCGCGCGTGAAGTTCCGCCGGGCGATCGTGGCCACCGGATCGCGATCGATCGAGCTGCGCGGCGTCCAGATTGATTCACCGCGCGTGCTGACCTCTCGTACAGCGCTGGAACTCGCAGACATCCCGAAGACCTTGCTCGTCATCGGCGGCGGATACATCGGGCTGGAACTGGGCCAGGTCTACGCCGGATTTGGGTCCAAGGTGACCGTGGTCGAGATGACGTCCGGTTTGCTCCCCGGAGTGGATAGCGATCTCGCACGCCCGCTGCTCAAACGCCTTAAGGACGAGTTCGAGGCCATCTGCCTGGACACCAAAGTCGTGAGCATGAAGGAGGTTCAGGGCGGGATTGAGCTCGGTTTCGAGGGCAAAAACAAGCCCCCATCCAACAAGTTCGACAAGGTGCTCGTCGCGGTCGGTCGCCGCCCGAATTCGCGAGAGTTGCAGCTCGAGAAAGCGGGCGTTGAAGTGGACGATCGCGGCTTCATCAAGGTCGACGAGCGTTTTCAAACCTCGTGCTCACGCGTATTCGCGATCGGCGACGTCATCGGCGACCCCATGCTCGCGCACAAAGCCATTCACGAGGGAACGGTCCTGGCGGACCAGCTTGCGGGCAAGAACGCCGTCTTCGACCCGCGTGCGATTCCCGCGGTTGTTTTCACCGACCCCGGTATCGCCTGGGCAGGTGTGACCGAGGCGGAGGCCAAGGAGCAAAAGCTCGACGTCGTGATGAAAAAAACCCCTTGGTCCGCTTCCGGACGTGCCGTCGCCCTGGGACGAACGGATGGTCTGACCAAGCTCATTTTCGACAAGCCCACGGGTAGACTTCTGGGAATCGGGCTCACCGGATCGCACGTCGGAGAGATGATCTCCGAGGGCGTGCTCGCGCTGGAAATGGGTGCCGTCGGGTTCGACCTAGCTACGATGATCCACCCGCACCCGACGCTCTCCGAGACGATCGGCGAAACCGCCGGGCTCATCCCCGGATAGGTCTAGTCCGCGTCGCCGTTCGGCCGCTGGAGCCTGCGACGCTTCGACCCGATAGAACGTCGTATGGATCTCACCGGGTCGGCCGAGAAATACCGTCGTAGCGAATCCCCGGACGTTGGCAACAGCCCCCGCGTGCTCGTTGTCATGTACCACTACGTGCATGACCGAAAGCCCTCCGTCCAGGGAGCCGCGGCGGGTAATGCCGACGGCGTTCGTGGTCTGACGACAGACCAGTTTACGGCACAGGTTGAGCAGCTAGGTCGTGAATTGGAGCCGATCGATTGGCCTAGGCTCTACGCGTGGATGGACGGACGCGGTCAGGTGCCCCAGCGATCGTTCCTGTTGACCTTCGACGATGGGCTGGCGGACCACGCCAAGACGGTGCTTCCGATTCTCAACCATCATGATCTGCGAGGCGTATTTTTTGTTCCGGGCAGCGTGCTCGTTGAGTGTCGTCTGCTTCCCGCGCACGCCATTCATCTCTTGCTCTCTACGCTGGGTGACGAAAGGTTGGCTCAAGAACTGGGAGCGTACCTCCGGGGCAGAGAAGACGGCCGCGTTTGGGCCGACGCGCTCGAACGCGACGAAGACGCATCGCTCGGCAACGCTGCTGCGATGTATCACTACGAGACCCCGCAGCGCGCACGATTGAAGCACCTGCTAACGATGGAGCTTCCCATCGCCATGCGGCGCGATGCACTGGAAACATTGTTCGCACGGCACATCGGCTCCGCCTCCCGGTGGTCGAAGCATTGGTATCTCGGGTGGGAGGACCTCGTCGCACTACGATCTCACGGGCACACCGTTGGCGGACACGGGTTTCGTCACGAGCCGTACTCACGTCTGAGTCCGCGCGAGGTTCGCGAGGATGTTTCGCGCACCGCCGCGATTCTTCGTGAGGGGCTGGGGCCGGACCTTCGCCCCTTCTCCTATCCTTACGGCAGCGTAACGGATGAAGCGGTGGCAGCTTGCCGGGAGGCTGGTTTCGCCCACGCGTTTACGACGGAGAGCCGCTCGGTCGACGACACGTGTGACCTGATGCGACTTCCGCGGATCGACACGATTCACGTCGGCGCGGTCCTTGAGAAGGAGCTGTCGTGCAGTCAAGCATAAAAACTCCGGAGCGTTCGGCAGATTCCCGCAGCGTCGCAAGGCGCGCGGTCTCGCGACCCGAGCTGCTTCGCCGGTTCCTGCAAGCCTATTGGCTTCGCCCGGAGAACGCGTTGTGGATGACGTTGCGCAGCGAGGCTCTTTCCGCAGTATGCCTTGAAACTCCCTGCATCGATTTAAGCTGCGGTGATGGCATCTTTACGTTCCTCCACTGTGGGGGTGTCTTTGATCCGGTATTCGACGTGTTCACGGCGGTCGATCGACTCGACCGGGTTCGCGACGAACACGTCGACATGTTCGATTGCGTGGATTCGAGCTATCAGCCACATATTCAAGAAAGAGCCGGCCAATCGATCGACGTGGGCACTGATCTCAAGTCGTCACTATTGGGCAAGGCGAAGACACTCGGTCTTTACGGCAGGCTGGTCGAGCACGACAACAACACGCCGCTTCCTTTCGAGGATTCGACGTTCCAAACGGTCTACTGCAATTCTGCGTATTGGGTGACCGAGGTTGATCTGTTCCTGGAGCAGATCAACCGTGTGACGCAGCCGGACGGGCGGATCGTCTTGCACGTGAAGCTCGACGCCATGCGACGGTTCAATCTCGGTGCCTACGAAGACGTCCTCGGGGCACGATTCTTGGAGATCATCGGTCGCGGACGTTTGGATACGTGGCAGGCGCTGGCTGGGCGGCGTGAATGGGAGGATCGCTTCGCGCGAGCGGGGCTCACCATCGTCGACGCAACGCCGTTTGTGACCAGAACCCATGCGCATCTTTGGGACATCGGCTTGCGCCCCATCGCCCCGATGCTCGTACGGATGGCCGCAGGGCTCACGCCGAAAACCCGCGCGTCGATCAAGCGTGATTGGGTCGATCTTTTCTGCGAACTTCTTCTACCGTTTTGCAAGCCCGACGTTGACTTGCTCGGCGGTCACGCCGAGCCCGCGGAAATTCAATACGTTCTGGCACGCACCTCGTGACGAGACTACCACTCAGGTAGCAACGCGAATCTCACGACGGTCGTCCGGTATCATCAGCGGTGATAAACCCTAACCCTTCCTCTCCCGGCGCCGTGAAAGACCCCTATTAATGCTATCGGTCGCAGTTTCCGATGAGGGGTTGCGAACTCAAGAGAGCTACGGTGGCCCGGACACCGGTGAAATCTAGCGTTTGTATCGTCCTTTCGCCCGGACCCGAACCGTAACGAGGCAAATCAAGAAAGAGCCATAACCTGTGGCGTTGGGGTAGCGGTGATTAATCCTACGGATCCGATCCACGTGCTGTTAGTCGATGACGACGCGCTCATGCTTACGCTGTTGGAACGCGCGTTGAAGGACAAAGGGCATCGCGTCAGCACGGCTTCCAACGGCGCCGATGCGCTGAGGATTCTCAGGGAACAGGGGCCTTCGTTGGTGATCACCGACTGGAACATGCCGGAGATGGACGGCTTGGAGCTCTGTCGTCTTATCCGGTCGCACGACGGCATCGGTTTCACCTACGTCATCATGTTAACGGGGAACACGTCCACGGATCAGATTGTCGCCGGTTTCGAGGCGGGCGTGGATGACTACATTACCAAACCTTTTCAGAAGCGCGAGCTCGAGGTTCGCCTGCGTGCGGCCGAGCGAATCATTCGACTTGAGGCCTTCTACCATAGTCAGACCGTACAGCTTCACAGGGTCAACGCCGAGGTGGCGTCTATGAACAGTAAGTTGGAACGCATGGCGTTTCAGCTCCGCGATTCGGAAAGCGAGGCCCAACGTGCCAAGGAGTTGGCCGACGCAGCCGGCCGCGCTAAGAGCGAGTTTCTCGCCAACATGAGTCACGAGATTCGTACGCCGATGACGGCCATTCTGGGATTCGCCGACGTACTCGCCGCCGGTACCGATCGACGGAACGCGACGCCGGAGAGCATCGACGCTATCGACACCATCCGACGCAGCGGACGACACCTCCTGGCGATCCTCAACGACATCCTCGATATCTCCAAGATCGAGGCGGGGATGCTCACGGTCGAATGCGTCGTTTGCTCGCCGATCGAAGTCGTAGCCGACGTCGCAGCAGTCATGCGGGTCAGCGCTGAAGAGAAGAACCTTCAGTTCCAAGTCGAAAGCGTCGGAGCGATTCCGATGACCATCGAGACGGATCCGACGCGAGTACGCCAGATTCTCCTTAACCTTGTCGAGAACGCCGTGAAGTTCACCGAGTCGGGAGGTATACGCCTCATCGTTCGGATGAAGGACGACGGCCACGCCCCGGTTCTGGAGATCGAAGTTGTGGATACCGGAATCGGCATGACTCGGGAGCAGATCGAGCGAGCATACGAGCCGTTCCGTCAGGCTGACGACTCTACGGCGCGCCGTTTCGGTGGGAGTGGGTTGGGGTTAGCCATCAGCAAAAAGCTCGCCAAGCTTTTGGGCGGAGGCATCACCATCGACAGCGAGGCGGGTAAGGGAACGACCGTCCGTATTTCGATCGCCACCGGGCCTCTGGACGATATCGAACGGGTCGACCGCCCGTTCGAGAACGCAAGACCCACGTCCGCGCCTCCCGACTTACACGACGGCCCTCGCCTGAGTTGCAACATCCTGCTAGCCGAAGACGGTGTCGACAGTCAACGGTTGATCCGGTTCATTCTCGAACGCGCCGGTGCGACCCTGTCGATTGTCGAGAACGGTCGCCAGGCCGTTGATGCGGCACTTGCAGCTCAGACCGAAGACGGCTCCTTCGACTTGATCCTGATGGACGTGCAGATGCCCGTCTTGGACGGTCACCAGGCCACTCGAGAGCTTCGTGCGGCGGGTTATCATGGTCCGATTGTTGCTTTAACCGCCCACGCGATGAGTGATGATCGCCAGCGCGCCATCGACGCCGGTTGCGATGAGTACATCTCCAAGCCGATCAACGCCAAGAAGCTCGTCAGCACAATCCAGGCTCAACTACGATGCCAAGAGTCTAATCTCAAACCCGCGCGTGTGTCTTAGCGCCCTCGCGTTTCTTACTTCGCCT
>JADFRO010000358.1 GCA_022561255.1 Planctomycetota bacterium
AATCGGTGTCTCACTCGTTCCAGGAGTTCATTTCGCCAAACGTCGTTTGCTCTCCAGGAAAACCGCGTCGGCGTTGTAACTCGAACGCACGAAGGGCCCCGAAGCGACACTCACAAAACCAACGCTTTTCGCGTATTCGCCCAAGGAGTCGAACGACTCGGGTGTGTAGTACTCCACGACGGGTGCGTGGTGGTGCAGCGTCGGCTGAAGGTATTGTCCGATGGTCACGACGTCGCAGTCGACCCCGCGCAGGTCGTCCAACGACTCGTGC
The DNA here is from genome assembly GCA_022561255.1 of Planctomycetota bacterium. Lineage (GTDB taxonomy): Bacteria > Planctomycetota > Phycisphaerae > UBA1845 > UBA1845 > JAJRUK01. Next base: position 272 of record JADFRO010000358.1, read on the forward strand.
AATTCGTCAACCGTCTCGCCGAGCCCCACCATCAGTCCCGACTTGGTGATCAGCCGCGGCGCGATCTCCTTGACGAGGCGAAGCACCTCCAGCGATCGGCGGTACTTCCCCTGAGGCCGAATCGTCGGCGTCAACCGCTCGACCATCTCCAGATTGTGGTTGAAGAGTTCGGGCTCCGAAAGACAGAGGGTCTCGATGCATTCGCGTCGAGCGTGGAAATCGGCAGGGAGTACTTCAACGCTCGTATCCGGGCATCGCTCGTGGATGGCGGTGACACAGAGTGCGAAGTGCCCCGCTCCCTCATCGCCAAGATCGTCACGCGCCACCGCCGTCAAGACGACGTGGCGAAGATTCAGACGCTCCACCGCGAGGGCGAGGCGGTCGGGCTCATCCCGCTCGGGTGGATCAGGCTTCGCCGTTGCAACGGCGCAGTAATGGCAGCGGCGCGTACACTTGTCCCCCAAGATCATGAACGTCGCATGTCGACGCGACCAGCACTCGGAGAGATTTGGACACCGCGCCTCCTGGCAAACCGTAGCCACTCCGCTGTCGCTTACAATGTCGACGGTACGCGCGAAATCCCCAGAGGGCAGCGGCCTTTTCATCCACGGCGGCAAGCGCCGTCGAGGTTTTTCGTGCGATCTTGGTAGGACCGTGAGTTCCAACGCCGGTTTCCTCGCCTCGCCTGAACGGACGCGCTACCTCGCGCGATTCCTCGGCTGAGGAGTGCGATTATAGGGTGGATCGGCGGTGGTTGGAAGGCGTGACTCGCCAGCCAAGGACTCGCGAGCGGTTTGCGGAGCGTGATGTGAAGGCGGCTATCGAGCGTCGCCCGCAGCCTGCTAGTGATTCCCGGCGTCACGTTGCATCTGATCCCGAACCCAGTCAAGCGTTACGCCCTTTTCGGCGAGCATTTTCGCAACGCCGGTGGACTCGTCTCGTAGCAACGCCAGTAGAAGATGCTGTGGTTCAAGCTCGCCAGCGCCGAGGCGGTTGGCTGAGTCAACGGCGAGAATCATCGTGTGCCAGAACTTCGGTGAGCGAAAGGCCTTGGCGAGTTCCTGCTGGTGGACCCACTCGAAATCGCCGTGGCGCGAATGTGATAGATCGTGCGCCTCATCGACATCCGCGCGGAGCATCGACAACACCCTTTCCCGTAACGCTTCGAGCTCGACTCCCTGCTCCTTAAGCACTTTCGCCGGTATGCCACCTTCAACCTGAAGCAGAGCGAGAACGAGATGCTCGGTCCCGACGTACCTGTGGCCAAACTTTCGTGCCTCGGCGATGGCCATGGAGATGACCTCCTTGGTCTCCTTCGTCTGCGCTCGGCTTGAAAACGATCGGTCGGAGTCGCCTTGACGCATCTGCGTAGCCACTTTCTCACGCACCGCGTCGAGATCGACGTCGAGCACCTTCAACGCTTCGGTGGCGACGCACGCCCCCTCCGCGATCAGCCCCAGCATGATGTGTCCCGGAGCGAGGTCGTTGTGCTTGAGTTTTCCCGCTTCAAGGTTCGCGAGCGCCATCGCATGCCGCGCTCGATCGGAAAAGCGTTCGTCCATAAATCAGGTGCCCCTGGCAACGGCGAAGTTGCGCGCGGGCGAGTCCCGCAACTTTCTTCCCCGCCGCGGCCTTTCTGACGAACGAGATAGCGGACGGATGGGGCGCTTGTCAAGCAGCAGGAGCGATTCTGCAGAGACGCGCACTGTTTCCGAGATCGTCAGCCCCTCGGAAGACTGTCGATCGGAATCCGCTGCTGAAGAAAATGCCAGGTGTGACCTAGGACGACCAGTATGTTGACATAGAAGCCAATCCGACCAGCCCAGTGCAGCCAGCCCCACAATCCGACCAGCGAGAACCGGGCAGGCAGACCGCTCGCGGTCTCCTGAAGCTCCAGCTTCTTCGTCTTCCAAAGCAGGATCGCCCTCAGAAGATTGTACGAAGTGGCAAGAATAAATAGTGTCAGTGCCGTCCAATTCGGGCTCCAACCTAGTTGCAAGTGTTGGCCCCCGTTCACTATGAATCGTCCAAGCGCAGAAAGCAGCGTAATCGTTCCTTCTGCGACCGCCCCCTCGAACTTCGCAACGGACCAAGCCCGTCCAACGAACCAGACGTACGGAAAGACAAACAGCACAAGCGCTCCCAGGTGGATCCACGCAAGGAAACCGCTGTATTCGGACCGAAGTGTGGCCACGTCATCACGGATGACCATCGTCATTCTGTCACCGGGCGTCAGTCCACCGAAATTGCTCATCGATTCCAGTGCGTGCCGGTCGATCATACAGCCCTCAACTGAAGCTCCGGTGAGATCAGTGTGGACGTTCATGGTGGCGCCGCGCAGGTCGGCTCCCTCCAGCGACGCACCCTTCAGGCATGCACCCGCAAGCTGCGCTCCCCTCATCCGCGAGTGGGCAAGATCAACCCGTTCGAGCCGTGCACCCTTGAGATTTGTGCGGAAACCTTCCATCGCATCGCTAACTTCCGCAGAATTCAGAATAACATTGTTTAGGTTTGCGTCTTGGAGATCGCTGCCGCGAAGATCGGCTTTCGTAAGATCCCTGCCGCTCAGTTGTGCCCTACGAAGGATGCAATTGCGCATTGACGCTCGGTTCGACGACGCACCGTCCAACTTAGCGCCCTCAAGCAAGGCTCCGTCAAGCGTTGCACCGTCCATGACTGCATCACTCAGGATGGCCTTCGTCAGATTTGCCCGTCGGAGATTGGCGTTAACAAACC
>JADFRO010000359.1 GCA_022561255.1 Planctomycetota bacterium
GAGCTGTGTCTGCTCGAAAACCTCCGGTTCGACCCGGCTGAGACGATCAAGGATGCGAAAGCGGCGGCGGATGCGTCGCTGCGCGAGCAGAAGGATGCGTTTGCCAAAAGCATCGCGCAGCTCGGCGACGTCTACGTCAACGACGCGTTTGGAACGTGTCACCGCGACAACGCGAGCATGTTGACGGTTCCGCAACTGATGAACGGCAAGCCCCGCGTGGTCGGCTATCTCGTGCGACGGGAGCTCGAGTTCCTCGGCGGGGCGATTACCGATCCCGAAAGACCGTTCGTCTGTTTGCTCGGCGGCGCGAAGGTCTCCGACAAACTCGGCGTGATTCGTACGCTTCTCGACCGGTGTGATGCCGTTCTGGTCGGCGGGGCGATGGCTTATACGCTGCTGGCTGCCGAAGGGATGGAGGTCGGTCGAAGTCTCGTCGAGCCGGACCTGTTGGGAACCGCACGTTCACTTCGGTCTGGGGCTGGTGATAAGTTGCGGTTGCCGTTGGATTCCGTCGTCGCGTCGGAGATTCGTTCGGGCGTCGAGACTTCGGTGTGCGAGGGTCCGATTCCAGTGGATAAGATGGGGCTCGACATCGGGCCCAAGACGATCGACGCCTATCGCGACGTCGTTCTATCCGCCAAGACCGTCGTTTGGAACGGACCGATGGGCGTATTCGAGACGCCGCCGTTCGACGTAGGGACACTGGCGATGGCCGAGGCACTGGCTGCGGCGACCGAAAAGGGGGCGACCACGATCATCGGCGGCGGGGACAGTGCAGCCGCCATCGACCGGGCGGGATTCTCGGATAAGATGACCCATATCTCGACGGGCGGCGGAGCGTCCCTCGAATTCCTCGAGGGCAAGCCCTTCGCCGCGATCGACGTCTTGGACGACGTGTAACGGGAAGGAGGCGGCGACATCGGAACGAAAACCGAGGCGGAAAACAGACTGGACAAGGCGCGTTCGTTCGGGCTTGCCGCGCCGGCGATCCGCATGGCTCCCTCTCTTCTGTCGGCCGATTTCTCGCGGCTCGCTGAGCAGGTGGCCCAGCTCGAACGGGCGGGAGCGCCGCTGCTGCACCTCGACGTGATGGACGGTCACTTTGTCCCCAACATCAGTTTCGGTATTCCGATCATTGAGTCGCTGCGGAAGGAGACGAAGCTATTTTTCGACGCACACCTGATGATCTCCGAGCCCAAGCGCTATGCGGAGGCGTTCGTCGACGCCGGGTGCGATCACATTACCTTCCACATCGAGGCGACCGACGAGCCGGGGGCGGTTGTCGACCACATTCACGGTCTGGGCGTCTCCGTAGGAGTTTCGCTGAACCCGACGACGCCCGCCTCCGCAATCGAGTCGATTCTCGGTGACGTGGACCTCGTGCTCGTCATGAGTGTTTGGCCGGGCTTCGGCGGTCAAAAGTTCATCCCCGACGTGCTTGAGAAAGTCACGCAGCTCCGGGGGCGACTCGGCGCGCATCAGCGGTTGCAAATCGACGGTGGGATCGATCCCAAAACAATCGGCCCGGCCGCCGCTGCCGGGGCGGACACGTTCGTCGCGGGCACGGCGATTTTTCGGCAGCCCGACCCTCCGCAAGCCATGCGTGAGCTGCACGACCTCGCCCGGGCGGCGGCTGATGCATCCTGACGGTTTCGACCGGTTCTTTTCTTGCGGCGCGGGAGTTTGTACCCTGGAGCATTTGAAGGTGGACGTAGGACGTAAGGTGACGAGACACGAAGATGGCTGAACAGCGAGGCGGCGTGCCCGCGGGGTTGTGGGAGCGCTGCGAGAAGTGCGAGCACATGGTCTACGAGAAGGAGGTGGCCGCGGCGCTCTATGTTTGCCCGGAATGCGGCCATCATCGCCGCGTCGATGCGCGGGCGAGGCTCAGCCAGCTCGTCGATCCCGATTCCTTCGAAGAGTTTGCTCAAGACCTGCGTTCCACCGACCCGCTTAAATTCAAGGATCGGATTCCCTACTCCGAGCGGCTTAAACGCGAGCAGGAGAAGACGGGTGACATCGAGGCGATCATCGTCGGGCGTGCGTTCATTCGGGGGCGGGCGGTCATTCTCGGCGTTATGAACTCCCGGTTCATCATGGCGTCCATGGGGGCGGTCGTCGGGGAGAAGGTCACGCGGGCGATCGAGCGGGCCATCGAGGAGAATCTGCCACTGGTGATGGTCACCGCGTCCGGTGGCGCTCGTATGCAGGAGGGGATGATCTCATTGGTGCAGATGGCCAAGACCGCCGCCGCGCTGGGGCGACTTGACGACGCGGGTGGACTCTACATCGTCGTCGCGACCGATCCGACGACCGCGGGCGTAGCCGCAAGTTTTGCGAGCCTGGGCGACGTGATTCTTGCAGAGCCCGCAGCCATGATCGGATTCGCCGGGCCGCGAGTCATCGCCAACACCATCAACGCAGAGCTTCCTGAGGGCTTTCAAACCGCCGAATTCATGCTGGAACACGGGTTCGTCGATCGCATCGTTCCGCGTTGCGACCTTCGCCGCGAGATCGCCCGCATCATCGATTATTGCGGGAAATGACCGCTCCGCGAGCGCTCCCGTTCTCACGATTCCCATCCCTTGTATGCCTCGTGCGCCGCCGAGCTTGTTGAGCGAAAGCACCGATCGTCGCGAAAACGTTTCGACAATCGCTTCGGACGCGAACGCATTCGATGAAGGAAACCGTTGCATCGAACGCCGTCGGAGTTTCGTCAAAGTTGGGCGCCGTTTATCGCCGATGAACTAAGCGTTGACGCGTGTTTTTTGCAACGTGTCGGCGTCTTTGGTCGTGTGGTGGAACCGCACATCGCTGTACGAGACTCTGGATCCAGTCCAACACTCGTAGCGTTCGGGACGCATGGGCCAGCGAAAAAGAACCGTTACCGTAGTGGCTTACCTGGCCGCAGCGATGGGTTGCACCGCTACGCTGCTGGCGTGGATGGATCCTTCGCCACCACCTTCTCCCCAACCGCTTACCGCTGAGCAGATGCTACGCCTC
>JADFRO010000360.1 GCA_022561255.1 Planctomycetota bacterium
TCCCGTCAGCCACCTGCGCCCCTTTGGGCATCTTCCATCGCGGATCGAATCCAGAGGGGCCGTAGCAACCGGTGGCGACCAACGCTCGCGTCACCGCAAAAATGCGAGGCCCGACAACGATCTGCTGCGAAACCGCATCGCGCAGGGCGACGTCGGCGTAGCCAGCGCCCTCGGTACCCAAATCGCGCAACGTCGTGAACCCACCTTCGAGCGTCGCACGCATCGCCGCCACGGCGCGCACCGTACGAAGCTCCAGAGATTCCTTCAACACCTGATCGTCCCAAGACGCCTCATCGTAGGGGTGCAGCAGAAGATGCGAGTGCAAATCGATGAGCCCCGGAATCAGCGACAACCCCGTAAGGTCAATCCGCTTGGTGCCATCGGGTACGGTGAACGTGTCGGCTGGACCGACTTTCGCGATCCGTCCCGCGCTGACGAGTACGTCGACCCCTTCGAGGAAACGTTCGCCGGATGCGTCGAGAACACGCGCTCCGAAAAGCAAGAAATCCGACCGATGCTCTTCGGCACGGGCGTCCGCGACGGCAAATATCGAGATTAGAAGGAAGGAAAACACAACGCGCATGACGGATGGCCCCTTCGATGCGGCGAGACGGAGAACGTCAGCGCTCGCCCCCGGTACGTTCGACGATGGCAGCGAGGATCGCGCGTTCGGCGGCCTTGTCTCGACGAACGATTGCCCAGACCGTGTTTTGCTCCGTCGTCGTCGCGGCGTCGCGATCGATTGCGGTTTGGCCCGGTAAGTCGTCCCCACGGCCGGCCAACGAGTAAATCAAGTGCGCACGCGTCGCCTGCGCTTCGACGGCCACCTTGCAGTAAACTTTCACAAGATCGGGAGTCGACGTGATGCGCAGTTCCACGACGCGCCGGTAACGACCCTGCGCACGCGACGCTCCGCGCGAGTCCGGCTCTTGTGCGTCCGACGAACCCATCTGGGACCGGGAAACCAACACGCCGTTGAGCGGTTCCCGCCGAACGACGGGATAACCCATCGACGTGAGAACCTCATCCGCCGCTCGAAAGACGGCATCGCCATCGCGCTCACGAACGGCGCGGACGCCGTAACCCAGCGGTGTCGGACGGGGGGAGATGCACGAGACGCACGACAGCGCCATCCACACACTGCCGAGGACGATAGGCCATGTCGCGTTGCGAACCATACCCCCGATTATCGAACCAGAGCGATCCGACGCAAGTCCCCGATCGGATGACGAGCGAATCATGTGAACGCCGCACGAAAATGTCCAGAAAATGAATGCCGAAACGGCGTCTGCGGGGAAATCTAGGCGGATTCCGCCCCGAGCTGGACGGTTGCCAGTCCCGTCGCCACGCTTTCCTCAAAATCGAAGACCTTATCCAAACCCGTCACGAGGAAAAGACCCCAGACGTTGGTATCGATTCCGCACAGGACCAGCCTGCGCTTGTTTGAAGTCAGACGCTTCCGAAGTTTCAGCAGTTTGGCAATGTTGGAGGAGTTAAGATAACTCACACCGGAGAAATTGAGCACGGCGTCCACTTCGGTGTTGCCGCTCAACGTTTCGAGCAGAGCACCAAGGTCATCCGTAAAGGCCGGGTCGTCCTGCAACTCGACAACCAAAATGTTCTCCGACCAGTTCTCGATCGACACAATCCAAACTCCCTGCAATCGCCCCGCCAGAGCGTAGTCCTCGGTTCGGCGCTTGTCAAACCCGCCCACTCGGCAAACCCTCACAGCAGTAACATCTTACCGCTGTCGTACGAGCGTGGACGGCTTCACCGCCAAGCGCCTTAGCGCAGGCTCCACATCCAACAGCCATCGCTTCGCATCGGTGTAGTAACCAGCCGTCGGACGAAGACCCGCAACCTGGCCCGACCAATAGCTGTTAAGCGCGTGCATGTACAGCTCGCGAAGATACTTACTGTAAGCGCTCGCCAGCGCGACGGTGAAGTGATGCTGCTCGCCCTTGACGGTAAACTCAAAACGACAAACACGCGACTCGCGCGTGAGGCGATACGCACTGTGCTCCGGAGTTTCCTCGAGAATCTGCAGATCGTAGTCGGGAAAGGCCGTTGACAGCGCCTCACGATAGCGCATCCGGCCGCCGAGACGGTCGACGCAAATGCGGACGCGACGATCGTCGCCGCAGCGCAGAATTCGGTCGGCCACGCGTAGCGCCAGACCCAGCAACACCACCGATTTATTGTTCGTGCTTTCGATCAAACGGTTGAAGTGGTACTCCGGCAGCGGCTCACAGAACGCGCCCAGCGGTTCCACCTCCTTCGCTCGACAGTTCCGCAGGATCGCGTTGGCCCGCGTTCCCACGTCGCCGACGTCGCCGCTCAGCGGGAGCGCCACGTCGGACGCGGCGTACCAGGGATAAGATTCGAGTTGCTCCGTTGCGGAGGGTGCAACGTGATCGAGAAGCTCTCGCCAGGTGCGCGGGCGACAGCCGTTAACCGCCAATGTGACGAGGACGGCTCGTTCGAGTGGGGCCAAACTCGCTCGGCCACGGAACAACTGCTTGCTATCGGCGACGGCCAAACGCCGCGTGTCGCGCGAGACGCTGGAGGTGCACGTTTCGTCGAGCGTTTCCCATAAACAATCGTGAATTCGTGAGTCGGGCACGCGGAACGCGGTGCCGGAGACGACCAACGGACCCAGTAACGGGCCGAGTCCCGCTTCGTCGATGCCGGCGATGATGGCCAACGCGCTCCTCCGTGAACCACGAACGTGTAGCAGACGCTCAACCGATCCGACAGAGACTCTACGCGACCGGGCTGATGGACACAACGGAGTGCACAACAACGCGCGCAGCCGGTTTCCAAACTAGGGTCTGTCTGACGAATCCAGAATTCGAAAGCATCGCCGAATGATCGCTAGTTTGGCCATCGCCAGGAAGTTGACGGCCATTTTTTCATATCGTGTAGCGATTCTTCTGGCTTCCTTCAGCCAGTTGCTGCAACGCTCCACTACGTTGCGCTGACGGTA
>JADFRO010000035.1 GCA_022561255.1 Planctomycetota bacterium
TCTGCTTCGCCGTTTTTCGACTACGTGTTCGACAAGATGATGGCCACCCCGCCCGCCAATCCGATGGGCATGCCCCCAAACGCCGGCGGAGAAGCAGCCGGCAAGGCCAAGGCGGAAGAAACGAAGCGAGCCGCTAAGATCACGCGCGATCTGTACCGCAAGGTCGAAGGTATGAACATGATGGTCGCCGCGTCTCCTGAAGGTTTAACGATGATCGGAAACTACGTGGGATCGGACACCGCCGGAATCCTCGATCTCGTAAAAAAGACGATGACCGCTGGTAGTGCGACCATGAGTGCCTTCAACGGTGGAGCGACCTACGAGGCCAGCGGCTCCCGGAAAATCGGCGACGTCACCGTCGATGAATTCGTCTTGAAACTCGACCCAACGAATCCCGCGGCTGCACAAGCGACCAAAATGTTCGGCGAGAATGCGCGCCTAGCGCTCGGCATCACAAACAACCGCGTTAGGTATTGCATGGGAAGCGAAGACGACATCACACGGACGTTCGCGGGAAGAGTTGGCAAATCCTTGGTATCGGTCAAGTCGGTGGCCGACGTCATCGCCAAGCTGCCGTCGAGACGAAACGCGATCATACTTCTTGATCCGATGGGCGTCCTGGCGGGCCTGGCTCCACACCTAAACCTAGGGCCGATCGACGTCAAAGAGCCCGGTACGCCGATTGGAATCTCCGCCTCTCTATCCGGAAATCCCGTACGCGTTGACATTCATATTCCGGCGCGGGCCATCGGACAGGTCATGGAAGCACTAACGCCCGAGCAGCCCATGTGATCGTTCACCCACGGGAAGTCGCACCCGTAACGTCACGGCCTTCAGAGCCGCGACCGTGCGGGAGCGGTCGGCGCACCGAAACGCTAACCCATGAAACCAACTACAACGGACCACAAGTCGGTCATAAACACGACCGTCGTGGGCGGCGGTCGTTGCGATCATTCCCCCGCGATCCGGCACACTGCCTCGTACGAAGGTTGATCGTTAACGTTGCGGAGTGAGTCGAGACTCGAATCCGCCTCACGCAGTTCGTCGACCGCAACGAATCTCGCGCCGCACACACGAGCAAACTCCTGCACCCGCAAGTCGCCGTTGGCAAGTTGCTCCGCTAGGACGGAGCGGACGCTGAGGCGATAGGCAGCCACAAGCGGATAGCTTCGCTTGCCATCCATCGGAACGACCGCTGGCTCGTCGCCGAGCCGTTCAACGACGGCGCGCACGAAGGCGACGGACAACAACGGATGATCGCACGAGGCGACGAAGGCAGCGTCGCAGCGGTTCGCCAGCATCTCGAATCCGGTAGCCAATCCTGCGAGCGGACCCGCGTCGTCCACGGCGTCGTATCCCAATATGATGTCAGCGGGCAGCGGCGGATACGACGCCCCTCGCTTACCCACAACCACGACGGGTGAAACGGCCTTCGCCACAACCCGCACAACGCGCGCAAGCATCGGCTCGGCACCGACGACAAGCCAAGGCTTGGGCGATCCCATGCGACGGCTCCCTCCACCACACAGGACGACCCCACCGATGCGTAGAGGCGTTGACGTCATCTCTCTTTCCCCCGTCGCTCGCGGCTTTGTTGCTGCCGGGGAACTCGGTTCACGTTCACAGCCCCGGTATACCCGCCTGCCCAAGTGAGGTACAGCGTACCGCTAGAGCAGTTCCCGTTTCGTATGCCGGGTCCGCCGGCCTTCGCAACACATCGAACAGCGAGAAATCGCGCGGGCGAGCTGCGCTCCGCAAGAGAGTCCGCGGCTCGGAACACAGAAACGCTAAATGCTCTAGAGCGACCCGAAGTGCTGGTCAGCGGTGTCGGGTTGGGCGTACCGCAAGTTAGTTATCGGCCGTTAGAAAGATGCGTTTTCGCCGAGCGTTGGCCTTCGGCACTACTTCATCGACTCGCGGAATGATCCGATAACTTATGGTGACCTGTTGCCGGGAGTTCGATATGGACCAACGTAAAAGATCGCGGATCGTCGTCACCCTGCTGATGCTCAGCGCGGCGTTGACCAGCGGATGTGAAACGGATTTCATCGAAGAGCAAGCCCTGGAGAGCTTCGCCTCTTTCATCACGAGTGTCGTCACTACCGCCATCGATGACACCATCCGACCCTAGACGCTACCCGATCAACACGGCGCGACCGCCCGTCGAGCCGTAGTATCCGCCCAAACTCACGATGCGATTCGCTACCGGCACCATACCTACCGCGCGATGCCGCCTGCGAAACATAGCCAGCGGGTCAGCCGATAACGTCCGAACTTCCCAATCACTGAGCGCCCGCGTCCAACACTGCCACAGCGCGAGTGAATACGATTCTGCGCCGGGGTTGGATGGTTTGAATTTCTTGATCCATCCGATGTTCGACTTGCGCGTACTATTCGCGTGGACCATTGTTTGTGAGCTAGCGTTCTGGGCGACGTCGTCCCAATTTTCCATCTGACCGTTCTGCCAAAAGTCGATGCCAACGGTCTTAGCCTCATCGGGCAATTCAAAACTACGAACGACGACCACGATGTACGTCCACTTATCGACCGTGATGAAGCTGTTCGCGGTCTGCCAGAGCTTCATCCCGAACTCCCCGAACATTGTGGCAGTCGTGTTGTCGCCTACGCTGAGCGCCATCTCGTTGTCGGTCGAACGAAAGATGTGAATTCCAGCGAAGAACTGAGAGCCGGCCCGACGGTCTGAGACGAAAAACATCGCCAAGTCAGTACCACTGAACGTGTGGCAGTTGACGTAGAACGCTATCGTAAACGGAGCATCAAACTTGTACATCGAGCCGTCGCTCGCACCACTGTCGTGCTTGAGAACACGGGACGTCGCAGCCGGAGGATTGAAGTCGAAAGCTGGACCAATCGGAGAGGTGACAAGCGGGACAGGAGGCAGAGCGTTCCAATGGTCGCCTCGATGGGCAAACTCCGGGACGGTAAATGACGTGCCCATGATGCATGGGGCGATGGTGCCGATGTGATTACGCCACAAGCCAGGATACAACGACTCCTGAGCGTCCTTTGCGTAACCCAGACCCGCATTGACGATGCTGATGTTCTGCGCTCGGTACGGAACCCCGGCCACTTACTGTACCTCCGGGTTGGCTCCGACGTATCGAACCCAATGGTTCGAGCCCGTGCTATGCAGAGACCTGCCCGTGCTGTTGACGATTGCAACTCCCCACTGCCGTCCGGGATCATGCACGATGAACTCACCGTAGAGTATGTCGCCCGCTGCGGGCGAAGTTCCGTTGTACAGTGCGCCGATGAGTTGAGCGTTCTTGATCGTCAGGGCAGCGTCCGTCGTGCCGCCGCCGTCGGTGATGTGTTCCGTCGCGTTATCGTCCGCCTTGAGAAGATAGACGTAAACCGCACGATTCGCAGTCGGCGTCAGCGAGCCGTCCTGCCTAACCTTCACGAAAATGTGCAGTTTGCTGTAGCGGTCTGACGTATTGTCGATGAGCGTTGATTGTCTGCCAACACCAACATCAGACGCCGCCAGCGACGCGAGCGTGATCGTTAGCGCCGTTGACGAACCGAACTTGTCTTTGATTTCGTTGGCCATGATTCGTTGCCTAATCGATCGTGTATTCGAGAGATATCCACAGTTTGGTTGGGGAGGAAGACACGGCCGAAGCTGAATAGTGTAGCCACACGTCAGGGCCGATCGATGCGCTGTCAAAACCAGTTTGTTCGAGTCCGGAGCTCGTCGCTTGCTTGTCCGTCGACCAAACATTCGTGCCCGCTACGTCGGGCGTAAGCTTGGCGCGAATCTCGATGTTGAAGTCAACGCTGCCCACATCGGTGACGGCACGCACAGCCACCATCGTGGCTGCATCAGGAACGTAAGCGATGGGGAATTCGTCCGTTGCGGTTGGATCTTCGATGTAGATCACGCGCGAGACCGTACGAAACTGCGGCGCGACCGTCAGGTAGGATTCGAGCCCAGCGTCATCTTTGGCGTAGAGTCGACCATCGCTCTTGGCATACACGACGACCGAGCCCGAGCGCGGAGTCGCCGCTGCAGACATCTCTCTCAGCTCGAGACTCGTGTCGTCTCCGAGGCTCAGCGAGCCATCGCCGGTCAGATACGGCGTCACCAAACTGTCAACGGTGTTGGAGCGAGGCATGTGCAGGGTGTTCTCTTATGAGGCGAGTGCGAGTCCCACTTCCAGTCCCCAGGTGATGTTGCCGCTGTCCGGGTTGGTCCAACGAACGCGAACGGTGTCACCGACCTGGAAGGTCCACGGTGACGGGTCGACGCTCTCCTCCGCCGGGATGCGAAGGTTCACGTCACGCCCCGTCCCAGCTCGGGTGATCGTGAACAGATCGGCGTCGTGCGCCGTTCCACCGGCTGAATCCACCGAAACGAGAAACGAGGCCTCACCCGCAGTTCCGGCAAAATGACAACGTACGAAAACGAGTCGGTAGCGCAGGCTCAAGGAAAACGTGGCGTCGATGTCCGCGCTGCCCGTCGAAGTCTTGGCGGTGATCGCCTGGAGCTGCCGCGCGGAGATGAGCGCGACCTCCGCACTTTGCTGGATCAGGGCCGACTCAGCCGCTTTGACGATGTCGGTTGTGCTTCGTGCCATAATCAGGAATCCACCGCGTCGGTTACGTGGCCCGAGAGCGTATTGCCCGCTGGAATCTGTACGCGAAACGGTACGCCGATCAGTTCAGACACACCCGCGCCGTCCGCCGGAACGATTACGGTTGCGTCACCGACGAACAGTACGTCGCTCAGCGTTCGCAGTCGTTTTTGTCCGCTCGCGCGATATCGAATGAGTAGATCGATGTCGCTGGTCATGCCCAGAAGTTCCTCTGCGACGGACCCGTGATATGAGAAAACGAAACCCGAGATGCGATGGAGGCCGCGGTCGAACGTTCCCAAGATTCCCGCCGCGGCATCCGCTCCGGAAAAGGGCACCGGCTCAACGCCCGGTTTGTACACGACGCTGTGCACGCCCTCGATCGCCGTTTCAGTAAACGGCGTCGCTCGAAGTTTGGTTGCGGCGCCGCGTGTCGCAAGAATCCAGATCATCGTTTCTCACCACAAAAGTCGGATCCTCCCGACCGTTTCCGATGGATCGCTATGCTGCGGGCAGTCGGTTTTGATTACGCTGGACCTTCACCACGAACGTCTGCGTGGCCGAGGCCGACGCCAGGCGCGCGCCGGATGTTGCCCGCGGTTGATCAAACGTCCACACGCGCCGGTCGAACCCGTCCGCACCGTCGATCACACCGGTGTCGACGATGCTATCGAGGTAGTCTTCCAAGGCCCCGATCTTGTCGAGCATCGCACCGAACGGATCATCCGCGATCACGTCCGTGACGACCTTCAGCGTGGCCGAGCACTCCATGATCTTGTCCCCGTCGATCGCGCCGACTGCTTTCGCGCTGGTCAACTTGAACGAAAGAAAGGGGCGTGCGAAGTCACTTTCACCACCTTCGCCAACCGATACACGCCAGAACGGCTTCGTAGTCGTCGGCGGATCGGCCGTCAGATTCGTGCGTAGCTTGTCGACGAACTCGTCGACGGCAGCCTTGATCGTCGTTCGACCGGGTGTCGCAGCCATGAGTGATCCAGCTTCCTTCGCGATGCGGAGCGTTCGAACGCTTACCTATTGCCCCGTCACGCGTTGATTGACGAGTCTTACCGAGCCGCGACCGTGAGGGAGTGGACAATCCGAGATCACCGGGGAACGCTGGACCGCTCCCTCACGATCGCGCCTCTGTTCAGGCCAATCCATCGAATGACGTCTGACAGAACGCTAATGCCCCGCCAGTTCATCGCGCGTTAGCAGACGATCTTCTCCCGTCGTCGTTGCGATGGTTCCGCGCGCCGGATTTGCCGCCACGGTCGCAGCCGCCGGCAACTCAATGACCCCACGGGCTAACCGCTCAAGCCACTCGATGGTCTGCGAATAGCGCCGGCGCGCATCGTCCGAGACGGGCGGACGACGGAGGCGCAGCCGATACTCAGCCACGTCCAACGTGATCGAGGCGAGCAGATCGATAAGGTCGGTGTGAACCGTGAGGTCGATTGGCACCTGATAGCGCCGGGCGAGATAGCTGTTGACCTCGCCTTCGGCACCCAGACGAGTCTCATCAACGACGCCGACGTCGGCCACACCGTCTCCGTCGTCGTCGGCGAGTTGAACGTAAGCGCTGCTGCCCAGGCGTTCCTGAATGTCGGCGCTGCTGATGTAGGCCATGTCGTCTCCATCCCAACTGTTCGTCGAGCGGCGCGAGCAACCGCCCGCGCCGCTACGACCAACTGAACTACACCGGCATCGTCATGTTCACGCGCGTGGCGAACTGCCAGTACCCATAAGCGAGTCGATAGCGAGACCGAACGCCGTAGAGGAACTTCTCGCGGCGGAATCCCTCGTCGCTATCCTCCGTAAGCGCTGTGAACTCGACTGGCTCTCGATCCTGGAAGATGAACGGACGAATGACGCCGTCGGTCTTGACCAGATACCACTTGCTCAGGTCCGTCAGCCACGGAAACGCGATGATCCGCGCCACACCCTGCGTGATGTTGGACGTACTGCTGACGATCGTTGCGTTGACCGCCTCCAGCGCCGTAAGGTACATGGTCGTCGGGACGATGCAGGCCAGCCCGGTCGCCGAGATCGACATCGGATCACCCTGATCGTCCTTGAACCCCATGAGCTGTCCGATCGCGGTCTTGAGCGCCGCCTTGAACTCCGTGACGGTCGGATCGTCCGGGTCCACGGCGTCGGACGTTAGCAAGTTGTCCTGTGACCCCGACGAGCCCGAGACGTGGGCGTCGTTGAAGAACGACACGCCATCGTAGCTGTTGAACCCGGCCGTCTCACCGTTGGTAAGAAGCTGCGACAGCAGAAAGTCTTTGTGTGTAGCCGCACGAACCGCGAGTTCGCCGATGCGAATGCGGATTTGACCCGTCTTGTCGTCGGAGATTTCGTCCCGATCGACTTCCACTGTCGACTCGTACTTGAGGTTCTCGATCGAGTAGGTCTCCGTTCCGATTCCCTTGGCGACTCGGCCTGTGCCCCACTCCCGCATCCGCGGCACGGAACCGAGCCATTTGTAGGTCTCAATGTCCGAGTTGGACTGAATCCGCGTCGTGAGGTCCTGAAAATGGGTTTTGGCTGCGTTAAACCGCTCGAAGAACTCGCTTCGCAGTCCCTTGGTCAATAGTCCCGTGTTGATTACCGCCACTTGGGCTCTCCTTTTGCTTTTGTATCCGCCGCTCTTGGCGGCAATCGTTTCCAGTTACGCTCCGCGCCTACTTCAGGTCAGACGTAGTCAATCTCCACGAGGAACGGTCCGGGGTTGGCCGTTGTGCCGTTGGTAACCGCCAGCGTCATGACCTGGCCGGGTTCGGCGTGTGTGTTGCTGAGCGCGCCCATGTCCACTTCCGTGTTCGCCGCGGGGAAGGTCACCGAAGCATTGAATGTCTTCGTAACCACCGTCCCGGCATCGGTCGCGAGCGTCACAACGCACGTGTTGCTGTTGTCGATCCCGGCCGCTGCGGTGGCTTGGTTGACGATGCGCGCCGATACCAGCCAGCCGTCGGTGTCGAAGGCGTGGATGGCACGGGCGGCGAAGTCCACACCGGCGCCGAGATCCTCCACAACGTGCGTCACCGTTTTGATTTTGGATCGTTGTGGATCGATCCGCAGGATGATCGTGTTGGCGGCGGGCACGTCTTGAATCAGTCCGACGTAGGAGTTCCCCGCCCCCGTGAACGTAAGCGTGTCGTCAGCCGAGGCGAACACCGGTCGCCCAACGTGGGCGATCGCTGCGCCGGTGAGCGTCAGGCCGAAATCGCCGAGCGTGTAAACGCGCACCGACAGATCACCGTCGGCGCCGCTGCTGTTGTCGATCTCCTCGTAGGCGAGCCCCACCGGGGCATCGCCGGCCACCAGCGGCTGGGCGTATCCCGTCGCCGACAGGCCGACGAATCCGCCCTTGTAAACGTGCTTGGAGGCGGCCACTTGAAACGTCCGCAACTCCTGGTCGATGTAATGGTCCACTTCTCGGTTCGCAGTCAATGCCATGGTCTTGTCATCCTTTCAGGCGAAAACAGCTCCGGATGTTCACTCCGCTCTTCGGTATGGAATCTGATCCAAGTTCCAAGAGCCGTCACACGGTCGCTTGGCGCACGGCCTCCGCGATGAACGCCTCCTCCGACGTAACACCCGACAGGAAACGGTTCGATCGAAACTCAGCGCGGGCGCGTGTCGCCACGGCTTGATGGCGCCGCTGCATGCTGTCCACCGCATTGGGCGCCGCCGTGAGTCCCGGGGCCACGATCACAGGCGCCGTACGAAACCATTCGTCGAACAGTCCCTCCTCCTTAGCCACCAATGCTTCGGCCCAGGTGCGCTGTGCCTCGACGAGTTTTCCGGCGCGCATCGCCTCTTGAATCCGCGCGTCAATGCGACCCCGCCTCGCGTCATGCTCCAACTCGACGAGTCGCCGACTCGCAGCCACGAGGACTTCCTCTGCGGCTGCGTCGATTGACAGATCGAGCTCGGTGCGCAGTACCGCAAGCGGCTCCAGTTCCACATTTTCATCCGCAAGCTCTGCGCGATTCACGATTGGCTTCATGCCCACGATGGCCGGCTTGTTCGTTAAGGCGGCGGAATGAATCGCCACGAGCTTGCGATCGTTCTTGCGAATGATGGCGACGGGCGACAGGTATCGGTACTGCTTGGCAGCAAGCATGCCACGCGCCTCATCCGTCCACTCGATCTCGGCGATGAGACCGACACCGGACTCCGCGAGCAGTTTTTTGATCCAACCGGCCGCCGGCGCTTGGCCCGTCGGTGATGCGTAGACGCCGCCGAGCGTTTGATGCTCAAAGTCGATCGGAAGATCGGTGCCGTGATCCTCGAACGCAGCCACCGCCATGCGGGCAGCCTCATCGTCGACGACGAAGCTGCCGTTGGTACTTTCGACCTGACCCCACGGCGCCAGAAGGATTCGATTCGGGATCGTCTCACTCGCCAGCGACGCCGAGTGCAGCGTCTTCATCTCCCGTCCGCCGTCCGCCTCTTGTTCCTTGCTCATCACCTTGGTCATCTCAAACTCCGCTTGTGTCGTAACAGACGTTCACATCCCAACAACGTCGAAGGCGATCGCTCGCCCGTGCGATCAAACGCGATCGTTAGGCCGCGCCCGGTACAACCGGTTCACTTTCGCCGATTGACGGGATCCCAAGCACGTCACGCGTCCAGGCCTGCGAAACTTTCACACCGAGTCGGTTCACCGCAACATCAAGAACGTCTACAAATTCTCTGGCGTCCCTGGGGCGGCGCGGGCGGCGCCTAAAAAACGGTACCGGTGCATTGGGTCCGAAACGCAACCGCGTCATCGGCGATAGAAGGTCGCGCCGGATCGTTCTTCCCTCTTTGCGAATGTCATCCGTGAGAAGATCACGCCGCACCTCGTCGTGAATCTGCGAGGCCGCCAGCGATCCACGCTGACCGCTGATGTCTGTCGTCAAGGTCTGACCCAGCCACGCTTTGCTCATCTCACGGTTGAGATACTCGACGAGTCTTTCGTACGGCGGTCCCGCCGTACCGCGATTCGCTTCGATCACCTGCAGCTCGACCGCATTCGAGAAGATGCCGGCCGCGTTGCTCCCCAGCGACTCCAGCATCGTGAGCAGCTCGCGCTTTTCGTCCGGCGTGGCGCTGGGTTCATAACGTGCGATGCGTACGGGCATTCCGAAGACTTCGGCGTAGATCATCCAGTCCTTCAGCGACAGGTTCTTCGCCAGATAGACCATGGCCGTGACGCGTAAGAGGCCTCCGCGCTGCGGATGACCGGAGACGTTGTGCGGCGTGTGGGTGATGAACTTGTTGGCCGGTGGTTCGATGCCCTCGTCGGGCTCCGATTCGGTCAAAATGCGTAGCCGATCCAGATCGTCGAACGCAATCCGAGCGAAGTCGACCGGAACCAGGTCAACCGGCTGAAACGATCCCTCGCGCAAACCCCAGACGATTTCCGCTACCGCGATGTTTCTGCCCAGCGCCAAAGACAGATGTTGGAGAATCTCGTCGAACGGCTCGATTCCAGTGAGCACCTCGCGACAATAGGACGTCGCCTCGTCCGCAAGCCCACGATCGGAAACGTCGCGGACGTCCGCAGCCGACACCACCTGCCAGTCCAAGCCCGTCAGCGCAAGGCGACGTGTGTTCGCAACAGAAAAGAGATGCGCATCCTTCTCCTCCATCTCTTCGAATAGCTGCATAGCCATCGACAGTGATCCGTCGTCAGCTTCCGCAAGAATCGAAGCGAGTCGTGACGGTGTAAGACCGCTGCTGGGATAATCTCGAATCGAGTCTTCCCGGCGTGGAACGATGACCCGCCCCGGTTTGGGACGATCCGCAGGTCGCGCCTGCACCGCATTCACGATCCACTGAACCCACTTCATGTCGGCGATCTCCTGTCGAAACGTTTCAACGTGTGTTACCAGATTCCGCTGCGCGCGAACCGAAGTCGGCCTCCCGGCTGGGCCTCAAACGCACCGCCGCCCAGGTCCGCCGCGTGGATCGCCATCGCCGCCGCCCAGAAACGGTCGGCGTGCCCGTCGCGGCTTCGCGGCGCCGTAAGACGAAAATGCCCTGACGGCGTAATCGATCGCTCGACGCTGTGCCAATCGTTTCGAATGCGATCGTCGTTGGGAATGCGAATCCGCTGCGATTCAACCGCCAGCCGAAGACCGCCAGCCAGTTGCGCCTTCAGCGCGAGCGTAAACGAAAGCGCCTCGACACGATGGGCGCCGAAGCGCTCCACCGCCTGTTCCGTCAGTTGCATACCGAGTCCGCCCGCGTCGATGCAGCACCGCCGCATGCGGGGAAGCGAAAGAATCTCACTGAGCAGATCGAACTGCACACGGAAAGGCGAAGCCGACAACTCGAAAATCGCCGCTGTGACCAGAGTATCGCCGTCCAGCGCGAGCACCCAGAAGACCGTTAGATCGCGAACGCGACCCACGTCGACGCCGACGAACAGCTCACGCATGTCGCGCGTCAGCGGTTCGATCGTGTCGTGAACGGTTAGCGTCGGATCCGCGCAGCGGGCGATCTGTTCATAGGTCAGAAACGCTGTGGCTTCATCGACGAACTCGCACAAAAATTCCTGACGGTAGAGCGCTTCGTCGCCCATCGCGCGGCGCATCTCATCGGCGTCAGCGTCCAGCCCTTGAGCGATGGCGTCGGGTAATGTGACCGTGCTGGTCGAGAAGAGATCGTTGTCACGGAGCTGAAAGAAGACGTTGCTCTGTCCCTTTGGTGTGGAGGCGACGTCGAGTTCCCCGGCGCCGCGGAGCAACGCGGGAAACATCGCCGCCCAGATTTCGCGATCATGCGCATGCATCGCGAACTCGTCCAGAAAAACGTCGCCGGTGAAACCCCGCGCCGTTTGCGGGTTCGCCGGCAATCCGATGATGCGCACGCCGCCCGGCAGCACGATTTCGAGTTGTCGAAAGCTCAGGTTTTTGAAGAATCGGTTGTCGTGATAGTCGGTTGCGATTTTCAGCGCCTGGCAGTGTTGCCGGGCCTTGGCCATCAACTCCCGACTCTGACGTTCGCCAGCCGAAAGAAAAATCTGCGTTCGCCCGCGCACCAACCCACGAAGAATCCGACGAAGCGACTTGGTGAAGCTCTTTCCCGTCTGCCGCGACCAGCAGTTCCACCGAAACCGCGCGTCGGACTCTACATCCTCACGCTGGTAGGGAAGCAGTTCGACAACGGGTCTGACCCGCGCCGGTTCGGTTGGAGGGATCTGCACCACAACGCAACAACGCGCCGGGCGGACGCTGGGGGATCGTGCAAGAAGCGAGCGCGGACGTGGAAACGTATCGCGGGGACAACGCCAAGTAGGGAGCGTCCGCGATGTACCGCCTATCTAGGGGGAGTCGACCCGGAGACCCCTACGGCCGAACTACGGAGTAGGGCGTGTACGAGGCACATCGACTGACTCCGTTCGACCGGTACGCTCAAGCAGCATCGACAGGAAGGCCACCGCCTGCGAATCGTCGGGCGCCAGCCGAATCGCCTCGCGAACGTGAGGTATCGCCTCGACCAGGCCGCCCGTCATGAAAATCGAAACGCCGAGATTGTAATGCGCGTCGGAAAAGTTCGGCTGCTGCACGATCACTTCGCGTAGGTGCGCCGCTGCTCGCTCTGCATGTGCCTGCGTCAGAAGCGCCAGAGCGAGATTGTACCGCGCCTGCGTGAGTGTTCCATCTAACTCAAGCGCTCGTTCGAGCGTGTCTGTACCGCGCTCAGCTTCCCCGGCTTGCAAAAGAGCCATCCCAAGCGCCACCAAGACAGCCGGCGCATCGGGGGCCGCCGCAGCTACACGCAACAGCTCATCGCGCGCCTCTGAAAACCGGTCGAGTTCCATCAAAAGCCGACCAAGTTCGATACCCCATCGGCCGTCACTCGTCACCAGCTCTGCGCCCTGGCGGTAGAGCGCGATCGCGTCGCCCTGTCTTCCCAGTGTACGAAGCATCGCACCGAGCTCCGCACGCGCCGGCTCAAACGTCGGCTTGATCGTCAGCGCCCGGCGGTAGTTCCCCTCAGCCTCACCGTAGTTTTTCGTCTTGCGAAGCACGCCCGCCAAACCGCGATAGCCGTCCGGACGATCAGGCCAGGACGCCACGATCCGTCGCAGAACGCGCTCCGCCGCCTCGTCGTCTCCCTTAGCCAGGTGCAACCACACCAGATCCTGCAGAACGCCCGGCGTCGATGCCAAAGCGATTTGCTCGGCGCGATCAAAATGACCAATGGCTTCATCCACGGTCGATCGCTGCATTGCATCGGCGCGATCCCACCAACTGTTACCACCAGACCAGACCGCATTACCGATCGCCACGCTGGCGAACAACTGTCGACCGCGAAGTGCGTGATATTGAACCAGACCGCTGTGTCCCGCGAACACAAGAAGTCCGGCAGCGAAGACGCCGAACGTGATACCCCAAGGCGTCCACCGCCGACCGCGTTTCAATTGCAAGTTTTGCAGGCGTACATTGGCGGTTCCAACCATCCGGATGAGTTTTCCCGTAAAAAAGGCCGTGATCGCCGCCATGCCCATCGCCAAAAGCAATGGAATCTGTCCGTACAAACCGCGATACGCAAGCAGCGAACCGACGCCGACGATCACCAGGATCAACTCCTCCGTCAGCGTGAAGTCATAGGACGTCGGTTTTCGCGGGACTTTCGCCTTGGCGACAATCGCCGGTTTCGTATAGCCAAAATAGAGCGCGTCGTTGGGACAAACACTGATACAATCCATGCATTTCATGCATCCCGGATTCACGACCATCCCGTAGAGCGCGACTTCCTCGTGTACGCGCACGTTCGAGGTACACGTAGCCGTACAGTGCCCGCTCTGCTCACAGGAATCCTTCACGCGAATCCGCGCCGGGGACAACTGATCCACGACGCCGAAAAAACCACCGTATGGACACGCGTAGGAGCAAAAACCCTTCGCCCCAAGAAAATAGACGATCATGAAACCGCAAACGGCCAAGGTCAGAAGCCCAATGCCCAGTCCCGGAAACGTGTTCCAAAACTCAGCCGTAATCAAGTGATTCGTCGCGGTTGGAAAGGGCTGCCCAGCCACCAGGCGATAGGCGCTGGGCCAAACGTACATGTAAAGCGCCAGCGCGAGCGGCGCAAAGATCAGCAGGCGCGATCGAAATGGATTTAATGGATAGCACCCCGTTCTGTTATAGTTTTTTGAATGAATGTTTCAAGCGCTGTCGGTTCACGACCCAGCAGCCAGCCCAACACATTTGGATTTCCCGACAATCCCCAATTGTCATAATAA
>JADFRO010000036.1 GCA_022561255.1 Planctomycetota bacterium
CGGAGGCTGTCCTCACCGCCGACGGTGCGATGTGCACCGTGCTCGACAGTCTCGGTGTTAAACCGGACGTCATCGCAGGTCACAGTGCGGGCGAATGGGCCGCGATGGTAGCCTCCGGAATATTTCAGCTCGACGAGTTTCTTAGTAGTTTGCCGCGGCTCGACGAGATGTACCGCCAAGTCGCCGCCAATACAGACATCCCCAAACGAGTGATGCTCGCTGTCGGTGCGGATCGTGAAACCGTTGCACGATTGGCGAAGGACATTCACCGAACCGTACACATCGCCAATGACAACTGCCCGCACCAAGTCGTCATCGTCGTCGAGCCCAAGGACGCTGACGCCGTGGAGGAACACCTCCGTCGAGAGGGTGTTTTCGTCGAGCGTCTCCCCTACGACCGCGGCTACCACACACCGAGTTTTACTTATATCTGCGATCCGCTCCGGTCGTACTTTTCGTCTTTGAAACTTTCCTCGCCTACGACGACGTTGTACTCGTGCACGACGGCGCAGCCGTTCCCCAGCGATCCTGCGAGCATTCTCGATTTGGCAGCGAACACGTTCACCAGACCGCTGCTCTTTCGGGAGATGATCGAAGCGATGTATGCGGATGGAGCGCGCGTCTTCGTCGAGGTGGGTCCGCGCGGGAACTTGACCGCCTTTGTGGACGACATCCTGCGTGGCCAACCACATCTATCGATGGCCACGAACGTTCAACGCCGCTCCGACGTCACCACGCTCAACCACGCCATCGCGATGCTCGCGGCGTGGCACGTTCCGATCCGGTTTGACGAGCTGTACCGGCGTCGATCGCCCAAGGTGCTGACGTTCGATCCGGCTGCGGACGCGCCGGTGGACGAAGCGGCGGTGCCGGGGGTCATGAACGTCGCGCTGCACTACCCGGTCATGGCCTTGGCTAAGCGTACGCGAGAAATAAGCGAGAGCGATCGGGCGGAAGGGCAACACGAATTGGTGACGCAACCGGCAGCAATAGCGCCGGCTGCGAAGATCGAAGCCCCCGCCGACGAACCGCCGACACAGCCGAACCTGCAGCCTACCAGCCTTCCGAAATCCGCTGCAACGGCGATGCGGCAGCACATGGAGGTCATGGAACAGTTCCTCAGCGGGCAGGAGGCGGTGATGCGTGCCTATCTCGGTACGTCCGGGGCGGGCGTAACACGCGCTGGAACACCGATCGAGGCAGCGCCGGGCATTGACGTCGCGTCCCAGTACGAAACGGCGGTCACGCCCGTCGAGCCGGCTGAGTCGCGAATTATCGAGAGCAGACCGCCGCAAAGAGATGCGCCCGAACCTATCGATCCGATCACTGCAACCGAATCGTCTCCCGTCGCCGCCGTCGACGCAGCTTCGACCACAACGAGCAGCCTTACTGAGTTACTTCTGGGGGTCGTCAGCGATCGGACGGGCTACCCGCTGGAGATGCTTGACCTGGACCTGGACATGGAGGCGGACCTGGGAATCGACTCCATCAAGCGCGTCGAGATTCTTGGTAGTTTGCAACAGCTCAGCGATGCGTCGGACCAAGTCGGCGAGATCGACATGGAAGAAGTCGCGAAGCTCAAGACGCTTCGACAGGTCATCGAGTTTCTCGAAGGGTGCGACCCGTCGGATCCAAGCACCGAAGCGCGTGGGGATTCGACCGTTCAAGATGCGTCACGACTCACTTTCGCGGGACACGTATCGAACTTCGAGGCGGGCGTAGCGGTAACGGTCGTACGCACGATTGATCCCGACGAGGATTTGTACGTCAACGACCACCGCTTCGGACCCCACCTTTCGGACGAAGACCCGGCGCTTCTCCCGTTGGCGGTCGTGCCGCTCACGGTCAGCGTGGAGATGATGGCCGAGGTCGCGGGGCTGCTGATGCCAGGCCTCCGTGTGGTCGGCGCGAAGAACATACAAGCTTCGAAATGGATCGACATCGAGGCTGAAGGTGCTCGCGTGGAATTGGAGTTTACGGCGCAGGTGGCGAAAGACAAGCGCACGGTACACGTGACCGTGCATCCGCACAAGCGCGAGCCATCGGCGGAAGACCCGTTAAAGACCCCGCTCGCCGAGGCCACCATTCTGTTTGACCGGACGTTCCCAACGGCGCCCCCACTCAAAGCGTTTCATTTGAAAGCGTCGCGCGCGTGCCGGCACACAGCCGACGAGCTCTACACGAAGCGTCGGATGTTTCATGGCCCGAGTTTTCAGGGCATCAGCTCGGTTGACGGAATCGGTGAGGACGGGGTGATCGCCAAATTGAAGGTGTTGCCCACCGACCGCCTATTTCGCACGAACAAGTCTCCGAGTTTCATCATCGACCCGTTCCTGCTGGATGCGGCGGGGCAGATCGTAGGCTATTGGCCAATCGAGTATCTCGAAGAGGGGTTTATCGTCTTTCCAATCCGGATCGGCGAGGTAACGCTCTACCGAGAAAACCTGGAGCCCGGGACGGAATGTGTGTGTAACGTACGCATCGAGCACGTCTCCGCTCGTCAGATCCGAGCCAACATGGACATCATCGGACCGGACGGTGAACTTTGGATGCGGATCGTCGGTTGGGAGGATTGGCGGTTTTACTGGCCCAAGAAGTTTTACGATTTCTGGCGGTATCCGAACGAAGGCGTCGTGAGCGAGAAGCTTGAGTTGCCGCTCCCACCCGATAGTCCCGACATGGAGTGCCGTAAGATGGCACCGTTTGGAGAGATGGGTTCGAGCATCTGGGAAAATCTCTGGGGGCATCTCGTCTTGAGTCGCCGCGAGCGTGAGCAGTACCACGCCATGCCGGCGGGCGAGAGACGTACGGAATGGATTTTCGGGCGATCGGTGGCGAAAGACGCCGTGCGCATGTGGGTCAAGCGCCACCACAACTTGACGCTTTACCCGGCAGACGTTGAGATCGAGACGGACAAGTACGGACGACCGGTCGTCGTCGGATCGTGGACGGAAAAGATCGGGGGCGCTCCGACGGTATCAATTTCACACAAAGGATCAGTAGCCGTCGCCGTCGCGGCACGCGCCGCAGTCGGTATCGATCTGGAACACGTGCAGCAGCGAGCGGACGGTTTCGCCGAGGTAGCGTTTGACGAAACCGAGCGAGAGATGCTCGCAGCGTTCGATAGCACGGAGCGAACCGAATGGATGACGCGATTCTGGTCCGCCAAGGAGGCGGCGGGCAAGGCGATCGGTATCGGGTTGATCGACGGACCGGCAACGATGATCGTGCGTCGCGTCGATCGCGAGCGCGATTGTCTAATTCTTACTCCGGGTAATGGCAGTGCCGCTCGCGGGGCGTCAAGCTCTACACAAGAGCTCCGCGTCCACAGCACGTGCGACGGAGACCTCATCGTTACCGTTGCGATAGGCGAAAGGCAAACGCATGCAAAATCTTGATCGATCCGTGATTCGTACGGATCTTCTTAAAATACTTGACGAACTTCGTGATGACTGGGAGTTCTCAGGCGAAGTAACTGAAGAGTCCGGTCTGTTCACCCAGCTTGAGTTTGAGTCGATCGACGCGGTCGCGCTCGGGTCGGCCCTGGAGGACCACTACAACCAATCGCTTCCGTTCGCAGAATTTCTCACCAAAGCGGCTGAGCGAAAGGCGGCGGACATCAAGGTCGGAGAGCTGGTTGATTTCCTAACGAGCCATTTGCGCAACGGTGAGGGTGAACGCGCGTGAGCACAAAGGTAGTCCTATTCGGACTCGACGGAGCGACGTATACCGTTCTGGACGATCTGGTACGGCGTGGGGTGATGCCCTACCTCGGCTCGTTCATGGAACGAGGGGTGCGCGCGTCGCTCATGTCGACGATTCCCCACCTCACACCGCCGGCGTGGACGACTCTGGTGACGGGCCGTTCTCCGGGCGTTCACGGTGTCACGAACTTCCTGCAATATCAGTCACCGGACTCTCCTTACGTACGGGTTATCTCGTCTCGCGAGATTTGTTGTGAAACGATCTGGTCGATGGTGGGGCGAAGCGGCGGTCGAGCGGGATCGCTCAACTTCATCGCCCACGCTCCGGCGCAAAAGGTCAACGGCTACACGCTGCCCGGCTGGGTTCCGTGGCGCTGGGTGAAAAAGCACAGCTACCCGGCGGACCTGGTCTCCCGCCTTCAAACCGACCTTACGGGCTTCGACCTCAAGGAGCTGGCGATGGATTTCTCCGAGGAGGAGAAGGCGATCGCCGGGGCGACGCATGAGGACTACACCCCGTGGATCGACCTTCACATCCGCCGCGAACTTCAGTGGTTCAACGTCTTGAAACATCAGATGGTCAACGATCCGTGCGCGCTAACGGGTGTGGTATTCGACGGCGTGGACAAACTGCAGCATCTGCTCTGGCAGTATCTCGACCCATCGTGCGAACCCAAGCATCCGTCGGAGGAGTTTCTACGAACGCGAGAGCACTGCTGGGACTACTTCCGCCAGCTCGATGGATTCTTGAAGGAGATTGTCGAGTTGGCCGGTCCGCAGGCGTGCGTCGTGATCGTGTCGGACCACGGTTTCACCGGCACTGAGGAAATCCTGTACATCAATACCTGGCTGGAGCAAGAGGGCTTCTTGACGTGGGCTCCGGACGCCGAGGTCGCCCCGGCGGATTCTCAGGAGCTCGGTGACGGCAAGCCGATTCATCTGACGTCGTTCGACACTACGAAAACCAAGGCGTTCGCGTCGTCGGCCAGCAGCAACGGAATCCATATCCCCGTCGCCGGTGTTCGCGGCGACGCGGGGATCGCGCCCAATGAATACGAGAGCTTCCGCGAAGAATTGATCCACGCCCTGCTCACACGCTGCGTCGATCCGCAGACGGGCGAACCTATCATCACGAATGTTTGGAAACGAGAGGAAATCTTCGCGGGTCCACGAATGAACCTCGCACCCGATTTGACGGTCGGCCTACGCGACTCAGGATTCTTCTCGGTGTTCCGCGGTGACACGGTACTCAAGCGCCGTCCGGTGGTGATGGGGTGTCACCATCCTGAGGGCGTGTTCCTAGCGACAGGACGCGGCGTTCGTCAGGGCGTACGGCTTGCGCCGCTGCATCTTCTCGACATCGCGCCCACGCTTTTGTATGCGATGGGACTTGCTGTTCCGAAAGACCTGGAAGGTGCCGCTTGCGTGGAGGCATGGGTAGACGAGCACGTTGAGGCCCATCCGGTTACGTTCAACGGTTCGACCATAATACCGCCCCACGTGGAAACTGCAGCGACCGAGGATGCGCCGTACGACGAAGAGGGCGACGCTCAGGTGATGATGCGTCTCCGGGCGCTGGGGTACATTGAATAGAGGCGAACGATGGCTAAGGCGGTTCTCAACGGCATTGACGTTCACTACCAGATCAAGGGGGAGGGTCCGGACGTCGTTCTCATCCACGGGGTCACCTCGACGCTGGCGATCTGGTACATGAAGGTACTCGGTGCGTTGAGCCGGCGGTTCCGCGTGACGATTTACGATCTTCGAGGTCACGGATACTCCGGGATGACGGAGACGGGTTACACGTCCGACGCGATGGCCGACGATTTACTAGCGTTGCTCGATCATCTCGGCATCGAGCGGGCGTGTGTCGTTGGCCACAGCTTCGGCGGATCGATCGCACTGCACCTCGCTGCCAAGCGACCGGATCGCATCGCGGGCGTGGTACTGGCGGACACGGGAATCGCGTGTCTGCGGCGTTTACGAACCATCGAAGATTGGCCTGGCTGGAAGAACTGGAAGGACGAGCTGGGGGAATACGGGATCACCTACGACTGGTTCGTAGAGGCTGAGGGACGCGACGTCGCAGATGTGATTCGCAAGAGCTTCGAGATCCCGCAGCAGTTCGGCATTCGCAAGGGTGCCCCGCGCTCGACCGCGCGGCTCCGCAAGCTTATCAACGAGACGCGAATTACGGAAGAGTTTCGATCGGTGGCGGGCCTGACGGAAGAGGTTCTCGAGAAGATCCAAACACCGATCCTCGCGGTTTACGGCGAAACATCGCCCTACCAGAAAATGGGTACGCATCTGGCAACGGTAATGCCTAACTATCGGTGCAAGTTGATCCCCGATACGGGACACTTCTACCTCATGCACAAGGTGGACGAATTCCTCACGCGGATCGAGGGATTTCTGATGGACCCAAGCGGGTTTGTCGGCGAAACCGAAGAGCGTCGCGTCTGTGATGGAACCACGGACAGCAGCGTGGAGCCCCGCTGTGAGGCGTCGCGCAACGGAAGTACAAGGAATCAACTATGAAGAAAATCCTGTTGGTTGCACCTAAATTTGATTCGGAGTTCTCCCGCGCATCGGCCGCGGCGGACCTGAAGCGCGGCGAGTCGGTGGCGCAGTCGTTGATGACGCCACTTCACCTTGCGACGATCGCCGGGCTAACGCCCAAAGCGTTTCACGTCGACATCTGGGACGAGGGCGCTCGCGGCGAGATCGACGACTCCACGGTCTTGGAACACGAGTACGACCTCGTGGGGGTTACGGGTTACATCGCGCACCTTCCCCGCGCGATCGAACTCGCCGAGATTTTTCGCAAGCGGGGCTCCCTCGTGGCGATCGGAGGTCCGGGTGTTTCCGGATCGCCCGATGTCTGCCGCGGCGTGTTCGACATCGTGTTCCTCGGTGAGGCAGAGTTAACGTGGCCGCAGTTTCTCGACGAATGGCAGCGAGGCGTTCATCGCAAGGAATACCGCCAGGTCGAGCGCCCGGACCTGTCGTCCTCCCCGATCCCCCGCTGGGACTCGGTCCAATCGGAGGTCTCCCAGTATCGCCTCGCCGGTGTGCAAACGACCCGAGGCTGCCCCTACGACTGCGAGTTCTGCGACGTCATCCATCTGTACGGGCGCCAGCCGCGTCATAAGCCCGTCGATCGAGTCATTGAAGAAATCAAACTTCTTCAGAAGCTCGGCGCGCGACGAATCTTTGTTTGTGACGACGATTTTATCGGGGACGCGCGATACGCCAAGGAGTTTCTGCGTGCCCTGCTTCCGGTGAACAACGGTTTCGATCCTCCGCTGACCTATTCGACGCAGTTGACGATCGATCTCGCATCCGACGAAGAGCTGATGGAATTAATGGCCGACTGCAACTTCACGCAGGTTCTGGTCGGCATCGAAACGCCGCGTGCGGCCAGTCTTAAGGAAGCGAACAAGATACAGAATCTACGGACCAACATGGTCGAGGATTGCCTGAAGATTCAGTCCTACGGCATCGCGGTGAAGGCGGCGCTCGTGGTCGGATTTGACGCGGATGATACGGACATCTTCGCAGAGCAGGTACAGTTCCTCGACGACGCCAACATTCCGATTACGACGATCAACACCATCAAAGCCTATCCGGGCACACCACTGTGGGTTCGCCTTCAGAGGGAGAACCGCGTCGTCGACGTAAGCAGCATCTACTCCGACTCGCCCAAGGTCGTGAGCAACGTCATTCCTAAAGGTATGACGCGCGTCGAGATGCTGGAAGGGTACCGCGATCTTCTGAAGAGCGCGCGCTCGTGGGAAAGCGTAAAGAAGCGTACGATCGCGTTCGTCTCATCGGTGACGCGACGGCCCAAGGTCACACCGCCGTCAGAGGCTGTGCGACAGGAGCGCTTGGCACGCCTGGAATCGGCGAAGCAGATGATCGAGGTGCTTCCGGAGGACGCGCGAGCCGCCATTACCGCGGTCGTGATGCACACCTTCGCGACGGCGCCGTATCTGATGGAGACGGTGTCAAGTTTGCTCATGCAGCAGTTCATGGACTCGACCCTGATCCCGTATCACAGCGAGATCATCCAGAGGCAGATCGACCAAACGAACTCAGGCGAGCTGAAGCTCGACCGCGACGAGTCGGCGGGGATGATCCCGAAGGGGTTCAAAACGGCGCTGCGCGACGTGATGCCTCAGGTCTACGGACGACTCGAAGGGGAGCTGAGCAACAAGACGGTCATTCCGGAGGCGATCGTTGACGTGTTCAAGGATTTCCTCATCCGGTGGAGCGCGAACTTCGAGCGGTTTGAGGACTACCACGAGGCGTACTTGGGAGAACTCTGCGACCGCCACATCGAACGCTGGAATGGAAACGGTAACGGCTCGACCAACGGTAATGGTCATGGCAAGGTGGTGACCGGCAAGGAAGTTCAATCGAGCAAGTTCATCACGGCTATGCTCGTTGCGGTGGAGCAGGATCTCAGGGGCGAGGTGAGGACGGATAAAGGCGTCGCGGACGTACCGCTCACCATCGAGGGTGTGCCGGCGGCTTGACGTTCGATAGACGAGGCCTTTCTGGTTGAACGAGGTAGAGCGGTACAGTTAAGCCACACGTGGGTATGAACGTCGGCAAACTGGAGCGTCAGACATGAAGCGAATCTTGCTGGTAGCGCCGAGGCGTGGTTACAACTTCGGGAAGGTGCAGCGGTCCTCAGATTTGGGCATGCGCTTCCCGAAGGCCCTGATGCCACCGATCGACGTGGCCACGATCAAGGCTCTGACCCCGCGCCGATTCGAGGTTGACATCTGGGACGAGAGTACCCGCGGCCCGATAAACGACGAGACCGACTTTGGAAAAACATACGACCTGATCGGCGTCACCGGGTACATGACGCACGTCCCGTGGGCGCTAGGCATCGCCAGAATCGCCCACAAGCGAGGGATCCCCGCGGTCATCGGCGGACCCGGCGTTTCAGGTGCTCCGGAGCGATGCCGCGGTGTGTTCGACGTGGTATTCATCGGCGAGGCTGAGTTAACCTGGCCGGAGTTCCTGGAAGACTGGGAATGCGGACGGCATCGCGCCGAATACCGGCAGGTGCAGCGTCCCGAGCTATCCCAATCGCCGGGCCCACGGTGGGACGATTTTCCAAACATGTCAGACGATTACGTCTGGGGTGCTGTTCAAACGACGCGCGGGTGTCCCTTTGACTGTGAGTTTTGCGACGTCATTCACCTCTTCGGACGTCAACCGCGACACAAGCCGATCGACACACTGCTCCAAGAGATACGTGATCTTCAGGCGCTGGGGATGCGGATGATCTTCTTTTGCGACGACAACTTTATCGGGAGACCCAAGTACGCCAAAGAGCTTCTGCGCCGAGTGATCGAGCTAAACCGCACCTTCGATCGACCCATGGCGTTTACAACTCAGCTTACGCTCAACCTGGCCGATGATCCTGAGTTACTCGAACTTATCGCGGATGCAAATTTCCACTGGGTGCTCATAGGCATCGAGTCTCCCCGCGAGGCGTCCTTGCGGGAGGCGAATAAGCCGCAGAATTACGGCACCGATCTCCTTGCGGCCATCCGGACGATTCAGTCGTACGGGATACTGGTCAAGGGCAACATGATCGTCGGGTTCGATCATGACGACACCGATATCTTTGACGAGACGTACGACTTTCTTTGCGACGCGAACATTCTCAATACCACGGTCTCACTGCTGAAAGCTTATCCAGGGACTCCTTTGCTGGCCCGACTGCAGCGAGACGGTCGCGTCGTAGAAACCGACGATGACATCGACCACACTCGGGCGATCACCAACATCATCCCCAAGCAGATGACGCGCGTTGAACTGTTCGAGGGTTATAAGGGCCTGATCGAGCGGCTCGACTCGTGGGATCGCATCAGGGATTGCGCCAAACAACTCGTCCAGGGAATCAAGCGCGTGCCCAACGTACCGTCGGTTCCGCCGGATCCCGCCAGAGCGGCGGCGATTCAGCGTGGTCTGCAAACTTTGGACGACCACACGCGAACTGCCGTGCTGGACATCGTGCAAACCGTTCTTCAGCACGCCCCATTTATGCTTGAACGAATCGCTTCCACGCTTGTCCGATTCGCCGGTAGCATGCGATCCCACTCGGTCGTTATCGAGTCGCTCGAGAAACGTATCGAAGAAGAGTCGTCGCCGGGGTTTGAGCTTACAGCCGCTCGGACTACGCTGACCATCCCAACGGCGTTCGGGAACCTCATCAAGTGGCAAGCGTTCCCCAAGACGTACGAGTGGTTGATGCGCGGGCTGAGCGATGCAACGGTTCCCGAGGGATTGCTCAATGTTTGGAAGGCATTTGTGATACGGTGGGGACCAGCATTGACTCAGATTGAAGATTATCACTTGGAGCACCTCCGGGAGCTTTGTGACCGGGCGATCGAACAGGGAAACGCCGAACGGTCGCCCCATTCGCGCGCCAATGCTGACGTCGCGGATTTGTCGGGCGTCGAGCTTCGACGCCTCGCGGGAGAAGTTCTCGTTGCCGTCGAGCAGGATCTCAGGGGGGCTGCGGATGCGACGGCGCCGATCAGCCTTACGCTAAAGGGTATGGAACTTCAGGAGACGTGCGGGAAAACCGGCACGGAAGACGCTTGATCGACCTCGGGATTAGGGACCGGTGAACGTGCCGGACGTAAGCGGGACGACTGTCATCGACTCGCGAAGCGGTGGGGTCGCTTCAAAGCGGGGGATTGGGGGACGAAATGGGGCTTTGGGGTAAAGTATTACATGGCTTCACGGATGCCGTGAAGCATCACGCACACTGTTGCTTCGCATCAACTATAATGCGGCGCGCCTCGGCTGTTGATACCACACTACGACTCGATCGTGGCCCACGGGGTGCCCGTTGGGCAACAGTCGCATGCCTGTTAGCGCTGACGAACAGCGTCTGGACGCCGCAGCCGTGTCCTGCCGAGGCGATTCCTTTGACCCAGGAGGAGTTTCGCCAGATCGGCGAGCAGGGTTTCGGCGACCGAGGGAACAGCTACGTGTGGTCAACGGCGTTCTTCCGAGGCAAGTTGTACGTCGGTTCCAACCGCAACTTCTCTTGCATCGTCCGCACGATTCGGGGCGGTAGCTCGTCCGGTACGAGCGACGAAGTTCCGATCGAGTGCGAGGCCAAACTCACGGACATGGACCTGCGGGGGCGGATCTACACGTACGATCCGGCGACCAATCAGGTCGAGCTCGTCTACGTTGCACCGATGGTCCCGACTTTGTCTTCCGATGGCAGCACCGTATTGGTACCGCGCGATCTGGGTTACCGATCGATGATCGTGTTCCGCGAGGCGGACGGTACGGAAGCCCTTTATACTACGACGTTCACTTCGTCCGATAGCGCAGGTGGACCTGCGCGAATCCTGCGAAGCGCCGATGGGCAAACGTTCGAGGCCCTACCCGGCGACGCTATCAACAATCGGCGATACAGATCCTTCCGCTCGCTGACTACATTCGACGGCCGGATGTTCGTCATCGCCCTCGGCTCGACCGAAGAGGACTCCGTGTTACTCGAAGCGTCCGACCCCGCGTCAGGTGCCTTTGAAGTCGTCAGCGAGCCCGCCTTCGGCGACCCGGTTAACGTCGCCGCCTTTGAGTTGGCCGTGTTTCGCGGATATCTATACATCGGGACGGCGACAACGTCGGCAGGCTTCCAGCTTCTGAAAACCCGCGCGACGGGGCCACCACCTTATAAGCTTGAAAAGGTTCTCGTCGAAGGTGCCTACAAGGGATCGAAGAATCAAAACGTCGTCAGCCTCATGCCGTTCAAGGATCACCTCTACGTCGGATCCGGACTGAACCTCGTAGCGCTCGGTTTCTTCACCGACGTAGAGACAGCTCCGGCGGAGCTCCTTCGGGTTGGAGCGGACGACCATTGGGAGATTGTGTGCGGCGAAGCGAGACCTACGCCCGACGGGTTCAAAGAGCCCATAAGTGGCAGGGACGCGGGGTGCGGCAATCTGTGGACCGGATACATCTGGCGCATGATCGAGCATGACGGCGTGCTCTACATGGGCACACTCGACCTGTCGGTCATGGCCCAGTTTCGTGACGACATCTCGATGGAATCCTTGGAAGAACAGATCGACGCTGAAGCCTACCCCCACTTACTGCCTGTGCTCGACGCTGTCGGACCCGAGGAGATACTGGACGTGATCTCGGCAGTCGAAGGTGGGTTCGACCTGTGGGCATCCACGGACGGAAAAACCTGGGAGATCGTCTCGCGCACCGGTTTTGGAGATTCGTTCAGCTATGGCGTGCGGTCGTTTGAGTCGACACCGCACGGCTTGTTCGTGGGAACGGCCAACCCCTTCTTCGGATTCCGCCTGTTCCTGGGTCAGGCCAAAGGGACCGACACGGACGGAGACAGCTTCGCGGACGCAGACGACAATTGCCCGCTCGCATGGAACCTCAACCAAAGGGACCGAGACGACGACGGCGTTGGTGATGTGTGCGATGCGGACGACGACGGCGACTGCATTCCGGACGACGTCGACCCGAATCCGCACACCGCGGACCTGAGCGGGGGTGACCTCGACGGTGACGGCCTGCGCAACGCGTGTGATAATGACGTCGACGGTGACGGCGTCCTCAACGTACAGGACAACTGTCCTGCGACGGCGAATCTTGACCAAGCTGACGAGGACGGCGACGGCGTTGGAGATGTTTGCGATCCTACCGGGTCAGGCGGCGACAACGGGGGGACAGGCACCGATGTGCCCAATGATGATTCGCCGGCTCAGACCCTTCCAACCCCCTGCGGCGCGCTTAACTGGATCACGTTCGCCGTCCTTACGATGGGGCTAGCCCCGATGCGCTCTCGCTTTCGCGGCGGCAGGCGGCTACGATAACGTCCATCGTTCTTGGAACGTCGAAGCTGTACGGCGCGTTCGCCCAATAGTGCCAAGATGCGGACGTCGCGTCGCGGGCAAACTGTTACGTCTTGCGGGCCACCCTGATGCAAAAAGGCTTGATCAGTCGAACCTTGGCGTACGCGGGAATGGTTCGTCGTTTGCGGCGACTGAAGCGCGACGAGGCGGAAACGGTTCGCAGTCACGCTCGGCGCCATCTCGTCGCGCGCATGGGCAAACTTCGGGGGCTACCGCAAAAGTTCGGGCAGATGGTCGCGATGCGGGGAGACGGCGAGTCAGCCCCGGAATATGCTCAACTCACGGACTCATCCGATCCGCTGCCGTTACGACACATCACGAGGGCGTTGCGTAAGGCCTGGGGATGTCGCGTTGAGCGTTACATCGACTGGATCGATCCGCAAGGGTTCGGTGCCTCGCTCGGCCAGGTCCACAGAGCCCACCTGCACGACGGACGTACGGTCGCGATCAAGGTTCGATACCCGGGAATCCGCGCGGCGGTCTTCAACGACTTGAAGATCCTGGGGTGGGTTGCGGGATCGGCCCTGGGCGTTCCGCACGGAACCGACCTGCCCAACTACCGTGGCGAGATCATCCGCAACCTCGAAGAAGAGCTCGACTACCGGTGCGAAGCCAGCCATCAACGCCGGTTCCACGAAGCGACCAGCGACATGCCGGCGTGGATCGTCCCACGAGTCGTCGATGAACTGTCCAACGACACCGTCCTGGTTTCCGAATGGCAAACGGGCGATCGACTCGAGCAGATTACGGAATGGCCGGATGCCAAGCGCCAAGACGTTGTGAACACGCTCGTGCGAGGGTTCTTGGAGATGCTGGTTAACCACGGGCTTGTCCATGCGGATCCGCACCCGGGAAACTATCGTTTTCTCAACACCGACGACGGCGTTAAGATCGTCCTTTACGACTTCGGTAGTGTACTGACGATCGTGGAAGCTCAGCGCACCGCGCTACTGAGACTCCTTGAGGTGGCCACGACGCAATCAGGTGACCCGTACGCTGCGATGTTAGCGTTGGGCTTTG